>JAEINW010000326.1 GCA_016342715.1 Salinivirgaceae bacterium
AGTGGCAGCCTTTGACCGGAATCAGTGGCAGCATATCATCGGAATGAGTGGCAGGGTTTGCTCCGGATTATCCAATACCAAGTAATTTGTGCTTACATTTATGGGATAAGAGTTTTCGTTTGAAGGATTAATTTTAGTCTATGTTTACTCGTTGAATGTTATGCCATCAGATTGTTATTTAAAGTATGCAACTGGCTACTGGGAAAAAGGTAGAATAGATTGATAAATGGGAGAAGAAGATTTGCATTTTTGGTTTGTTATGAACGACTTTCATTGAGGGGCGATTAATTGTGGTCAATAAAAGGTACTATTAAAAAAGTTAAGGTACAGAATTGAAAAAGTAGAATATGATTTTAGTAAAAAAAAACGCTATGCATACTTATTAGCGATCTTTTAATCTAATAAAATGTGATTTCTGTTGGGTTAATACGACCCAATTTATATCAAAGCATAATTTTATGGTAATAATTGGATAAGTTATCCATTAAAATATGGCACCTATTTATAAATTGAAGGTTTTGTATCATTTTTGAAACTGGAGGGTACTTATATTTTATTGATTTATGTGTTTAAAATTTAATTCATTACCAAAATTGTTGTCAAAGAAATTAGAGCTAATAATATTTTTAGAATAAGATGCGTATTCCAACTCATGATTTTAAACAGGCCATTGGCTGAACCGGGATATCGGGCGTAGAAAAGGGTATAGCCTACATGTAATAGCATTAGAATAAATGAAAAATGAATTCCTACGGTTTGTGTGGTTGTGGAGCAGAGTAATCCAGCTGTAATTAATTCCATAATAGGTAATATCCAGGCGAGTTCATATCCGACTTGTTGAGGTGTGGTTTGAATTGATAACGTTGCCCTGAATTTTTTAAAATAGAATAACTTATTTAAGGCTGCTAAAACCCAAATAAAGATAAAAAGAACAAAAATAATCTCAACAATTAGTGTTTTCATAGCAATTATTTTTGATTAAAGTTAAAAGTTGGAATTTTATTAGACTTGCTTTTAGGGGATTTTATATTTCGTTTTAAGGATAATTATGATTTGCGTTTTTAATTAAACTCACTATTTATTTTAATTATGCATTGAATCCAAGCAATTGAGAGCAATTAATGTTACGAGCAACCACTATATTCTTAAAACCAATATATAAAGAAAGGTTGATCCATGTTTGGATTTCCCGAAGCTTAGCATAAGTTCGTTTTCGTTGTTGATGGTTAATGGAGTCAGCAATACAGCAAGCTTTTCATTAGCAATACCCGTATCGAACTATTTTTTCTTTTTTCTTTTTTCTCTCTCCCTGACTATACTTGGTGGGTAATCAAATCTTTTTTTAAATGCAGCAGTAAAATTTGAAAGGTTCTTGTACCCAATAATTAAAGCAATTTCAGAAATAGGTGTATCGGTCAGTTTTAATAGCTCATTAGCTTTTTTCATGCGCTCTTCTCGTATGTAGTTAAAAACCGGAAGTCCGTACAATTGCTTAAAACCCTGTTTAAGTTTAAACTCATTGGTTCCTACTTTTAGTGCGATTTTTCGTAGTGAAAAATCAGTATCGATATGGGTCAATAAAAACTGTCTAGCAGCCTGAATTTTAAACACATCCTGCGGGGTAAGAATATTTTTCTTAGAGCGCATACTGTTTTGAATAATCTGATTAAAACATAAAGCCGAAAGCTCCCTTACCTTTGCCTCTAAATAAATTTCCCTAAGTGTGCCCTCAAAATGACAATTTAAACAGTCCTGAACAATTATTTCCATTTCAGTGGTTGTATGCAAATGGTTATCGGAAATGGTAGTAACTGTTTCGCTTTTTAAATTCGAAATAAAATCGGAAAATATGGGAAAAGGGTTTTTCCATTTTGTTATATATATTAGGGGAATTTTTAAATATAACAGAGAGTAAATTCCTGTTTCTTCAAAACTCACATTAAATGGAAGAGAAGAAGGTTTGTAAACTAAATTATATTGGCCTTCGAGTAAATTATTATTAAGGTGTGGAACATTAAAATGGAAATTATTTTTAAAAGCAAATAGAAATCCTAAAAAATCGATATCAAAATCGATATCAAAATTGGTTTTATTTTTAATACCATAGTAAGAATTCCAAATACTAAATCCGTCTAAAATTTTTTCATGATAACATATTGAATCATAAGATTCTTCAGTCTTATTTTCTTTGAAATGCTGTAATGCCATGTGAGGTGGGCGAAAAGGTAGATAAGGTATATTCATGATCTAAAAATGTTATTGGCACTGAAGTGCGGTTTCACTTATTGTTTAATAAAAAGATACGTACTAATTATAAAAGTCAAGTAAATATTTACTATTTAATGCTTTTTTTAACATTTGTAGCTGTTAACAACACAAGCTTTCAAATTGAAAAACGATATATATGAATGGCATTATAAATGTTTTTCTTATCGCTGTTCATGAAAATATTATTGAATACTAAATGCAGTTCGTTGTTTTTCATATCCAAGTAAAAACAATTGGTGTCTCTACCTGTAAAGCAAAAAAGGTTATTGTTCTAATACTAAAGGAATAAAAAATATTGCTAAGTGTGTTTTAACCTTTTAATCGGGTCAAGTAACTGATAATTATTTAAATATAATTATTGATATTGTATGTATCGCCATATTACTAGCGTAACAATACAATCTTTGTAATATATTTTATAAAAAAACATAATAAATTATTTGATTTAGTTAGTGATCTTTGTTTAATATATATATATATATATATATGATTTTTAGTGATTCGTTACGTTTTAATAGTATATTATATATAATTACATATCACACTAATAACTAATAACAAAATTATAAACGGATGAAAACTTAGTGTTTTGCCGTTTAAAAAAAACCTCAATAAAAGAATTTTTAACAGGTATTCAAGTCAATCAAAATGTCAAAGAACAATGAATTATTTTTAGCGCATTGATCGTAATTAGGGGTATAGAATCAAAATAACGCCAATCAAAGCAAGTATTGAATAGGCTAGATTAACTTTCAAATGAGTTCGCCATTTCATTTTTCTAAAAATACCACCACAGGCGCAAGGATATTTGGTATATAAATCAAAAACTGCCCCAGCAATATAAAGGGTAAATAATAGCATCGTTATAAATGAAAGGCTCATTCCAATAAAACGGGTCTTTTCAAATATGAGCAAGAATGCTAACAACAGTTCATAAAGAGGTAATATCCAGAAGAATATTTTTCCAATCCATTGGGGAAATGCTTGAGAGAGCATGGCCTCTTTAAATAACTTAATTCTGCGTAATTTACTGTAGGTTGAATAAACCCATAGTAGTATTAACATTGCAGTAATGCTTTTAATGATTGTTAGTTTTATCATAATAAGTAGTTTGATATAAATCTAACTTCAATATGTTAAATGTTGCTTACGAATAAAGGATATTAACTTTCGTTTAAGGGATTTTATTAATCTTAGCTCTATTATTAAATGCTATTTTGAGCTCCATTATTGTTAACTGCGAGGCGGGTGTGTATTTAATCATAAATGCAACATTATTAGGTTAGTATGCTGAATTCCTTATATTTATACAATTTTATAAATCATGAATTTTTTGATATATATACTTGTTTATTAACAGTATAAGTAAAATTAGAGCAAACCCTAGGTATTATTCAAAAAAGTATTACGTTTAAATGTCTTTTATTGGATGAAGAATTGTTTTGTTACATTTTTATTTTTTTTAAAAATCTGACTGTGAGACCTAAAATGTTATTATAAGGTTGTGTTTAATTGAAAAAGTCAGTAATATAATACCAGCTTTTTAATCTTGAAAAGCTGTATTTTATAAGGCCATATGATAAGTTTGTGTTATATTTTTGGCTCTTTATTAATTTGTGAGTGATTGTTATATTTTATTCCTTATTATAGTGAAAAACCTTCTGCTAAGCCATTATTTAATTAGCTAATAAGCTTATTCATTCTTTCCATTCAATGTTAAAACTGGTTCATTTACTTTATCGAGAATCTCTTTTACAAGTACCGTCTTTCCAATTCTTCGTGCTCCAAATACGATTACAACCTTGTTGGTTTGCAATTCCTTAATAATGGTTTCTGATAGTTCTCTGACTAAATAATTCATAATATCATCATGTATTTGACGCAATTTTAACAATTCTGTTAATGTGTCAAATTTGCAACTAACTCATATTATTAAAGCTAACAAAGAATACGAGAAGTCCTCTTAAAGCGTAATCACCTTATCTGCCATTTTTTGTAGCTCTACAATATCCATCGTGGTACCAACAACACCTACTTCTATTTTGTCTGTTAAGTTAAAATGCTGTAGGCAGGTTTTACAGGCAATCAACTTTTGCACTTTTTTTCAATAGCTTTGACAACTTCGATAACCGGGGAACCTTTACAAATCAGTTTAACGCCGCTATTGTAGAATGCAATGAAACGGGGCATTTAAGCTTCTTCATTAATAAGCTTTAAATAATTTGTTATAAGTTGAAGTCCTAAAGCTTCATCTCCGATTCCCATTGCATTATATGATATTTGGAGTTGTTTTTTTCAACTTAAAAGTGTACCAGTATTTCAATCCAAAAGTATACCATTTTATTTAAAATAAAAAGATAGT
>JAEINW010000327.1 GCA_016342715.1 Salinivirgaceae bacterium
CAAAAATAATCATTTCTATTTTACGAGCATATTCACGTAACTATTTGATTGACAATTATAGGATTGGAAGTCTGAACTTTATGGATTACGATCAATTAAAATCTAAGTTGAGCGATTGGAGCATAGCGAACAAGCGCTTTACTTAGAGTTAACCCCGATGTAGAGATTGTAGTGTTTCACAAACAAAGTGCAGTGAAATACTTACAAGAACTAAATCGTGAGCGAGAATCGCTCAATTTGGGTAAAACTCGATAATCAACTGTGTTTTCCATTTTATGCTTTGTCGCGATTAATTACCCGTGAATATCAACCTGATTTAGATAGCTTGGGCATTACTTATCCGCAATACTTGGTGCTTATGGTATTTTGGGAAAGAGATGGATTAACGGTGAATGAAATATCTAAGAAATTAATATTAAATAGCAACACGCTTACTCCTTTGTTAAAAAGGATGGAGAAGCAGGATTTAATATCAAGAAAAAGATCGATCGAAGATGAACGAAAAGTTAATATTCATTTAAGCGACAAAGGAAATAAATTAAAGGATGAGGCCGTTTGCATCCCTCAGAATTTACTATCAAAATTAGAAAGCAACGACGACAATTTAAATATTGAAAAACTTATAATGTTAAGAGAAAATTTGAAAGACTTAATTCACTTGCTCACTTAATCCAAATTCATTGAATCAATTAGTTGTGTGTTTCTTGATGATTTTCTTGATGCTTTGTCAACCAGCGTAAAAATTTCATCAATGGTGTTTTTTTTACTTTTGGGTTTATGTCCCTTAACTTTAATAAGTTCAATTTTAAATAGATCGCTTAGAATAAAGAACTCTTTATATAAATCATGGTTTGAAAGTAGTTTATTATTTTTAGAATAATAATTATTCAATTCCAGTTTTTCTCTTCTTTGTGGTAAAGTAATAATATTTTGGGAATCGGTATATATATTAATTTTTTGTGCAGTTGTGGGCACGTGTTTTAAAGCCCCAATAAGATTTTGAATTTCAAGTTTCGTAGATGTGGTGTTTTCAAACTGATTGATATTTATATCGTTATTTAGTTTCTTTTTTCGAAAAACTAAATCTGTTATAAATAAATAGGCTCCAAATCCTTCTTTTGTTTTTGAATTTACGCTAGCGTCTATAAAAAGATTTAAATGACTCATTTAGTATTGTTTATGTTCAAATATACAATAATAAATACATATGTGTCAATTAATAATGAGTTCAGTATAAAAAGGGACGAAATCGGGAAAAGTTAAAAATCAGCATTACCCCAACCCTAAAGGGAGTCTGATTTTCAACGTTTTCCCTTTAGGACGAGGGTAAAAAATGTTGAAAATCTTAATTCGAATGCTTTTTATACTGTACTCAATAATATTTTTACTATTAACCGTAAGTTATAAAAAAAGCTGCAAATTATTGACTTGCAGCTCAAATAATTTTCTGATTAATATGTTAGTCTCCCATGCACATGCCAATTCCGCGAGCAGTTTGTACAAGTGAAGATTTCGTATTTACTACATTGTATTTGCTAATAGCCTCTAAAAATGGGACCGAAACAATATTTGGATGATGATAGGCTACCATTTCACCAAAAGTACCTTCAATGGCTAATTCCATAGCTTTTACACCAAATTGAGTAGCCAGAATACGGTCGTAGGCAATGGGAACTCCACCTCGTTGAAGGTGGCCTAAAACAGTTTCGCGCATATCAGCTTCACAACCAGCTTCCTTTAAATCGTGTAGTAGTTTACGTGCAATTCCGCCTAATTTTAAGTTTTTATTTCCAATTTCATCACTTTTTTCTGCCGATACTTCGCCATCTTTTGGTTTGGCACCTTCTGAAACTACAATGTTAACATGACCCTTTCCATCTACAAAACGTTTTTTAATAACATCTAATATGGAATTTAAATTGTAGGGTATTTCAGGAATTAAACAAATTTCGGCTCCACCAGCAATGGCTGCATTTAGTGCAATCCAACCAGCATCACGGCCCATTACTTCAAGAATAATTACACGGTTATGCGATGCTGCCGTAGTAACTAATTTATCAACAGCTTCGGTTGCAATTTGAACAGCCGTTTGAAATCCGAAAGTAAAATCGGTTGCTGATAAATCGTTGTCAATCGTTTTAGGAACACCAATTATATTTAAGCCTTTTTCATATAAAACTTGTGAAATGCGTTGAGAACCATCGCCGCCAATGCTAATTACAGCATCAACACCCATATATTTTAATTTGCGAATCATTTCATCAGAACGATCAACAAAGGACCAAGTACCATCGTTCTCTTTTACAGGCCAAGCTAAAGGACCCCCTTTTGTGGTTGTTCCAAGAATTGTTCCACCTTGAAAATGAATGCCAGCAACTGCTTTTTCATCCAATTTCATAATTTCAGTGGGTTCTCTTAAAATGCCATCAAAAGATTGAATACTTCCAATAACTTCCCATTCTTCAGTTTGGGCTGCTCTTTTAACGATGCCACGAATAACTGCATTTAATCCTGGACAATCGCCACCTCCGGTAAGTACTAGTGCTCTTTTTTTCATTGTTGAATATGTATTTTCTTTATGTACAATAATAATTTGTTATTAATCTCCAAAACTAATTCCAATACCTCTTGCGGTGTGAATCAAATTATGTTCTAGATCTACAGCATTATATTGATTAATAGCCTTTTTAAGTTCAATATGAGAAAGTTCTCTGTTTTTATGTATTGCTATAGTACCAAATTTTCTCTGGGTGATCAGATCAAAGGCTTTAACACCCAATTCAGTAGCTAATATTCTATCAAATGCATTTGGAATTCCACCTCGTTGTAAGTGACCTAATATGGTTTCTCTAATGTCAGCTTCAAATCCCCGAGTTTTTAGTTCATAGGTAATTCTTCTGGCAATAGCACCTGAATGTATTTCACATTTTTCACCTTTAGGACAAGCTCCTTCGGCAACTACAATATTTGCAAAACCTCTTCCATCTGATGAATATCTCGATTTTAATTTGGCCATTACTGAGTCAAAAGTAAATGGGATTTCAGGGATTAGACATACATCGGCTCCTCCAGCAATAGCTGCACTTAGAGCTATCCAACCTGCATTTCTTCCCATTACTTCAAGAATCAATACTCTGTTATGAGAATTTGCTGTTGTTACTAATTTATCTACAGCGTCAGTAGCAACCTGAGTTGCGGTCTGGAATCCAAAAGTATAATCTGTAACTGACAAATCATTGTTTATGGTTTTGGGGATACCAATTATATTTACACCTTTTTCAAAAAGCTTTTGTGAAATGATATGCGAGGTATTTCCACCAATATGGATTATTGCCTCAATACCATGAACCTTTAAATTATATATAAGCTTATCAGACAAATCTTCAATTTTTATTGTACCATCATCTTGTTTTACCGGATATTGAAATGGGCTACGTTGGGTGTTGGTAGTTAAAAAAGTTCCTCCTTTTCTTATAATTCCTTGAGTAACTTTAGGATTTAAACGGATTAGTTCAAGTGGTTCCGATAATATTCCATCAAAGCCATTAACACTTCCTAAAATTTCATATTCAGGATTCATCTCAGCTCTTCGTACAATAGCTCTGATAACCGCATTCATTCCCGGACAATCTCCACCACTATTAACTATTAAGATTCTTTGTTTCATTGTAATTTCCAGGTATAAGGATTTGTTTTTCTATGTTTAAAAGTGTTTTATATTAGTATTATATAACATATTTTAAAACGTGACGAAAGTATAAAAGCCTTTGATTATTCGCAAGGAAAAAACCTAAAATATTTTTTAATATATTAAAAAAATTAAAGCATAAAAATACAAAAAAAAGATGTTATAACTTCAAGCACCTTTTAATAATACTTCATCGAATTATTTGTTTTGTAAATGCTGTTTTTTAAAGGAAAAAAAATATTGTTTTTTACGTTTGATTGAATAGTTTATTTAATATAAAAGGTTGTTGTTTGAATTCGACAACCTTTTTTATTTATTTTTATTATTTCTAACATGCATAATATTAGTGTATTATAAAATAAAGTTTCAATTAATATATACGGTGGAGATTCTGGTGGTTTAGATGGATTTGAGGCTTCTGGATTTGCTAATGTTGTTGTTGTAAGCATTGATGGAGCAAAGCTTTCATGCTTTGTAAATACTGCCACTGAGGATTCAAAAGTGCTACAGTTATGTGGATTTGCAAATATGGTTAAAGGCAAGGTAATGGGATTTCAAGGATCATGTTTTGCAAACTATTCTCAGGGAAATACCATTGGATAAATTAGCGGCTTTGCCAATGCAAATATTGGTGACTTAAAAGGCGTGCAGCTGGCTGGTTTTGCAAATGTAAATACGGGTCGATTGGAAGGTTTTCAAGCTTCAGTATTTCTAAATGTTACCAATAAATTGAAAGGGGTTCAGTTAGGCGTTTTTAATTATGTTGATTCCTTAGAAAGTGGTTTGGCTATTGGCTTTTTAAGCGTGGTGCGAAATGGATATAGAGCTGTTGAAGTTAGTACAAACGAATCGTTCTATGCAAATGCTACCTTTAAAACAGGTACTCGTCAGTTCTATAATATTATCGTTGGCCGGATCGGAAAGAGATAATCGT
>JAEINW010000009.1 GCA_016342715.1 Salinivirgaceae bacterium
TTAATTGTCTGAATGTATTAACCGACTTTTTAAAACCACCATTTCTAATTTGCCAATTTAGTTTGACATAGGGATAAGCATATAAATATTTTCGTTGAGGATAGGCTTTCGCACTAAGCTCTGAATAATTTTCCATGCCGATTAACTAATCGGCAATTTGAATGTTTTATTTTTTTAATTAATTGTTCAAAAAACATATGTTTATATAACATGCAAAACCTTGAGTAAAATCATGCTATAAACTAGGTTCAGCTATTTGTCAGTAATTTTAAAACAATACTTTTGCAGCGATTTTAAATGAGTTAAATTTTAAGGTTGTTATGAAAGTATTTTGTGCTTCAATTTTAATGTTTTTTGGACTACTTTTTAATTCATTTGCAAATGAAACAGCTGTGCAAAAAGAATCAAAAAAAGTATCTGTTTTTGTGAATGTTGATTTTATGAGTAGTCACGTTTGGAGAGGTGGGAAAAGTGGAGAATTACCATCATTTGAACCCTTGATTGAAGCGAGCTTTGGTAACATTACAGTAGGATCGTGGGCCGCTGCAACTTTTGATGGAAAATATAAAGAGCTTGATTTATATGTAAATTATAATATCAATGATTTTACAGTAGCTTTATTTGATTACTATTGTCCTCCAGAGAACTTGCATGAGGCTAAATTCACAAATCTTAATAAAGAGAATACTTTTCATTTGTACAGCATTGATTTATCGTACGAAGGCTCTGAAAAAATTCCTGTAAAATTTACAGCATCAACCATGCTTTATGGGATGGACTATAATTCTGAAACAGGCGAATATTATTATTCCACTTATTTAGAAGCACAATACAACAAAGGTTGGAAATCGAATACGGTTTCGGTAGTGCTTGGAATGACAACTCATGAAGGTATTTATGCTAAAAAAACTGCTATCATGAATACAGAATTGATGTATAAAAGAACTTTTGAATTGAAAAGTTTTACGATTCCAGTTTTTGCTAAAGTTGTTTATAATCCTTACTCAAACAAATCCTATTTTATTGGGGGTTTGTCAATAAGCAGAGAATTCAAAATATAGTAGTTTTGTAATTCATTTTACAAAATGTAGTTGTAGAGGGTGCCTAAAAAGTGAAAAACGTTATCAGTACACTTTCAAATTGTAAATTTTTTAAATAGGAGTAAACCTTTTTAGACAGCCTCTTTTTTTAAAAAAAAACTGACGATTCGTCGGTTTTAATTCATTGCATATTTTTTATCTTAAAAATCTCCACCTTCATCCACGTCTCCACCATTGCCATCTCCGCGTTGGCCGCGCTTTGTATTGTAATTGTTTAGTTTGTATGAAACGGTAAGTGATATTATTGGAGTGTTTGGTGTAAATAAAGTGTATTCATATATTTCTGGAGTATCGGTTTCCATTTCGTGTCGCCAACCACTAAAAATATCTCTAATTTGCAACGTGGTTGAAAGTTTTCGTTTCATGAAATCTTGTTTGTAAGCTATGCTTGTACTAAAAAATCCTTTGTATGATCCTTGAGCAGTTATACGATCGCTTTGATAAAATAAATCTAATTGAAAACGAGTGTTCTGTGATGCTTTAAAAGTGTTGTTTGATCGCATGTTCCAGCTAAAACCTTCATTTTCTAAATCCTCTGTTGAACCGGTAATTCTGTAATCGTATAAATCGGCCATAAAGTTGGTGGTATACCATTTGAACGGACTGTAATTGGCCATTAATTCAACTCCTAAGGCATATGCAGTACCTGAATTTTGATAAGTGTTTAATGAAATTGTTTTTTCATTATTGTAAGGTAGAACAACACGTTCAATTTTGTTTTCTGTAATTCGATAGTATGATTCTACGCTGATAAAGTTCTTTTTAATCTTTTTTTGATAAGCTAGTTCAAATGAATTTACATATTCAGGTTTTAAGTCAGGGTTTCCTTGGCGAACTTTATAAGCATCCATATAAGTAATAAATGGCTCCAGATACCAGCCGCGTGGGCGTACAATTCTTCGTGAATAGCTCAACATGGTTTGTTGGTCGGCGGGTAATTTATATGAAAAATGCAAGGTTGGGAAAAGATCGGGGCGTTCAATTTTAAATGATTCATTTTTTTCAACTAGTTCCAATAAACGGTCAGTATATTCTATTCTTAATCCGCCTTGATATCCAAAATCGCCTAATTCGCCACCAAATGTTGAGTAGGCTGCATATGTGTTACGTTTATATTTAGTAGTATTACTATAATTGCTCTGGTAAACATAAGCAGGTTGAACAAGAGAAGTGTCATAATCAAAAACTTCATTGTCATCTTTACTATTTGAGATGTTAATATGTGCTCCAGACTCCAATTTTGCTCCCCAGGCAAATGGCTGTGAATAATCTAGTTTAAATTGATATCCGTTACTTGGTCCTGATTCAGTTGTATTTTTTCCTTCAACTAAAAGTCCGGTTAAGTCATATTTGTAATTATTACTTTTTTCGTCACTATTTCTACCGTCAACGGTTGTTTGAAATTGAAGGTAATGATCGGTATTTTCATTAAAAGTGTGCTTGTAATCTAAAGTAGTTGAATAAAACATTCCACCACGCGATGATAAATCTTCAGTTTTATTTTGTATTCTATCATCAGCACTTGGAGTTTTCCACTGTTCATAATCTTTATATGTGTTTCGTTCCGAATCTCTATTACCCACCCGAACATTTATTCCAATATTGTCAGCCTTTGTAAATGACCAATCAGCTCCAGCTCTCAGTCCACCGCGGCTATGGTTTCTTTCAAAATCACCCATCGAAGCAATATGTACTACCGTGTCAGTGAAAAATCTATCACGATTATATTCCATGTTTCCTTCCATATTGTGTACATTATAATCACCGCCTAAGTAAAAGTGAAAATTTTCCTGTCTCATATCTAAGGTAAAATCCCCTCCATATCTATCAAAACTGTTAAAACTTTTATTGGTCCCTGAATTAGCATTTATGATACCTGAAAAACCATTGAGTTTATTCTTTTTGGTAATAATGTTAATTATTCCTGCAGTTCCGTCGGGTTCGTATTTTGCCGATGGATTGGTAATAATTTCAATATTATCAATAGCTGTAGCTGGAATTTGGCTTAAGGCATCACTCGGATCGAGAACAGTTGGTCTACCATCAATTAGTACTGTAAATTCTCCACTTCCTCTTAATGAAACATTTCCTTCGATATCAACTTTAACTGAGGGTACATTTTCAAGAATATCAACAGCGGTGCCCGATTTTGCAGTAAGTTGTTGACTTACATTTACTACTTTTTTATCAATTTTATATTGTACGGCTGCTTGATCGGCAATAACAGCTACCTCTTCAATTTCAGTGTTATTTGGTAAAAGAATAATATTTCCTATTTCAAATTCTTTTGTTTTTTCTTCAATTATAATATTGGGGATGTCTTTGGTTTTATAGCCCATAAATGTAATGGTTAGGTAATAATTCCCTTGAGGATTACCTTTAAGTCTAAAAAATCCTTCACTATCCGAAATTCCACCGGTAACTAATTCTTTGTTGTCTGATTTATAGAGAGCAATAGTAGCATATTCAATGGCACGGCTGTCATATCCATCGATAATAGTTCCAGTAATATCACCTCGTTTATTTGCATTTGTGTTTGCTTCAGACGCAAAGGTAGAGATGCTTATTATGGTAAAAAGGCCTAATAAAATATTTTTCATATAATTTATTTGTATCATTTTTTATGGTTTGACGCTTATTGCATTAGATACTTGTGCTTGTTTAAAAAAAAAGATTTTAGTAGTAACCTAACATCTTTTAATAAAGGTTGTTCATTTTTGATTCAGAATTAACCAGTGTTTAATAGTCGCTAAAATATTTAAATAGTAACATATTTACACTAAAAGTTGGGAATAAAAAAAAGACCACTCAATTGAGTAGTCTTTTAACTATTTAAGCATTTTGCTTTTAGTGGAGAATAGAAATTTTATGATTTAAAATATTTCCATTGCTTATAATTTGAATAATGTAGGTTCCATTATTAATACCAGAGATGTCAAGAGTTCTATTGCCAAAAGAACGAGACTCATATTTAACTATTTCTCCTAGCAAATTAAATATGGTGATTGTCGATTCATCTAATCCATTAATGTAAAGCTTTTTATTTGCAGGATTTGGATAAATGCTTATATTTTGCAACTCGCTTGAATATATAAACACACCATTGTCAACTTTAACCACCCATTGTTTGGCAGTTAGCTCGTCTTCAGAAATAACCGTATAAATAACAGAGTCGTTAAAGTTGTTTGCAGTAACGCCGCTTACTTGATCTACATCATTAACTTTAATGGTAGCTCCATCAGAAATAATAAACGAAGAAATTAAATTTGTCATGTCAGTAATGGATGGAACATTAACATTAATATTACTTCCTTCAATTTGTCCTTGTACATCTTCAGTAAGTGTTTCGTTATTAGAAGCTTCAAAAACAAAGCTTGTAATTTCAGCTTCGGTATTTAATTCGCCATTTATAACAAATAGTTTATAATCTTCAACTTCACCATAACTTGATGAACCACAGGGTTGAGGAGTGATGTTCCATGTTATCCGAACTCTCATATATACTTCCCCTTCAAATGCATCCATTGGAGGTGTTAAAGTTGCGGTGTATGGACCATGGCCGGGTGAACCAGAAATGGTTGCCAATTCATCTCCCGAGAATGTTCTATCGTTATTCCAATCAACCCAAATTCCACATGCATCATTTGCGTAAGAATTACCATTTGTTACGGTAATTTCATAAGTAACACCTTTTTCTACAGTTGTTGATAGATGAGAAAAATCTGAATAACCTTCACATGCTGATGCATTGTCAATAGTTCCTATCTCAACTCGACTAATATATTCATCACATTCTTCACTAACAGCTTCGCACAAACCAGATGAAAGAGAAACACTAACTTCCCATTCCTGAGTAGTGTTGTCTAAAGCTTTTACCAAGTAGATAACAGGATTTGTAAAATCATTTGCTGTGGTATTGCTAACCTGTTCAAATCCATCAACGCTTGCTGAAGCACCCGGAGAAAGTGAAAATGATGCAACCAATTCAGTTAAATCGGCACCAAATGGCATTCCAACATCTACGGTATGACTGTCTTTATCGATGATCGCATTTCTGGTTTCATTTGGAATGCTATAATAAGTAATATTCTTTTCAGGAATTTGTTCTGTAACAATTACGGTCCAGTCCTTTGAAAGGGTATCACCACTTGTAATAGTATATAATACAGGATTTGTGAAATTATTTGATGTTACTCCACTTATTTGAGTTTCGCCATCAATTTTAGCAACAGAGCCTTCGGGCAATAAAAATGTTGCAATAAGGTTTGATGGATCGGTACCATATTCAAGAGTAACATATACTTCATTTAAATCGGCATCAAAACCTGTGTTTCCAAATTGATTTTCTAGCTTATATGATATAAAAGAAGTGACCGGTATTTGCAACTGAAAAGAAGTTATTTGTGTAGCCCATTTGTTGCTTTGCTCCATAAATTCTTGGGTATACCAAAAAGTAGCATCATCACTTGGGTCAATACTCATCATGCTATAATCGCCCCATCGGTTGCCTGAAGTTTGAGCATATTGTCCAGTTAGGGCTTCGGTTTCGGCAAAAGTCATTTCATTTAAAGGATCGCCACTAAGTCTTCCTGTATATCTTATTGATGGATAAATGGTCGCACTTGAAACAGAATAGCCCAAAGCAATATTTCCAGCGCCATCCATGGAAACACTACCCATAAAGCGACTGTGCTCATCAGGAGCAAATGTACTTTGCTGGTAGATTTGCCAACCCGCTCCATCATTCATATTACGTAGTTCATACCAACGAATTCCTGCATGGTTTGTAGCATCCACATCAACGGTATGGTTTGCTACAATTGCCTGATAGTTTCCAAAATTTCGATAGTTTAAACTAAACATTATTGCTCCAGGAATCGCATCTAATTTTTGGGAAGTTCCTGGTTGCGCTATATCATCCCAATATGGCGTGAATTCGGAATCGAAAGGTTCAACCGGCAAGTTGTTTTTTAGGGTCATGGTTGAGTTAGCAGGAGTTGCCCAATCTACATTAAATTCCCACATCATAATTTTATCTTCGCCAGTTCCCCAACCATCATCGTTAAAATACATAAAGTAATTTGGAGTTCCTTCAGCAGGGAAGTTTCCCTGACTACAGGCTGGGAGTGCTGATTTAAAGCCACTGCCTGTCATGCCTGGAGTTTTAAAAGTTACCATTCGTGCACCTTCTGCACCCACCAACATTGAATCTCTTTCAAAAACAACAGCATCGTCGCCACTGCTATTTAGCGACATGTAATATCCATCGTTCCAGATTCCAAATTTTGGATAGTCAGGGAAAGAAGAAAACTCAAATGCATAACGATACCATGATCCTAAAGGATCCGAAGTTTCAGAAATTGCGATTAGTTCATAAAAAGGTGCAGTGTAAGGGCCATGTGGGTAGGCAAATTGTGTTGCAATCCAACGGTCGGCATTTTCATCGTACAAAACTATTGGGTCTCCATCGTTTGTTCCAGTCCAGTCTCCAACAAAACCTTCCCATAACATTTTATTATCGTAAGGTCCATATACTGAATTTCCTTCTTTATCAAAAATCTCAAACATTACATTTATCATTTGGAAATAATAGTTTTGACCCACATCTCCATCGGTATCTGGCGGCGCAAAAATTGAACTATTATCTGTTAATCGCACTCCATCGATGTTAATAATAGGTTCGGCGCTATTATGTTTTGCTCTAGACTTTTGAACAATAGGGTCACCATTCTTAGGGAAAGCATTCTTTGCATTAAAATACTCACGGCGTTTAAAATTATTATGCATTTTGCCATTTCTAATTTTTCTATGATTTCCATCGGGTAACATAGGGCTCACATCACGTAAGGGGACTGATTTGTCAAAGTATTTTGCACTAAATACTTTTGCTTTGGCTTCTTGCTTTTGGGCATGGCCGTTTGTTGATAACATAAGGCTTATTGTAAATACAAAAATAGCCTTAAGCATATTAGCGTAGTTTTTTTTCACAATTTTAGTGTTAAATGAATACTTATGTTCTTAGTTGTTGTTTATTAGTTTATGACAACAATAGTTTATAAAGGTTGCATTAAATGATATTTATTTTTCATTAATTTCTGCATTTTGGGCTTTATTCCCCGCATTAGCCCTACTCCCGCATGATTGCATCGTGTGGTTGCTATGATAAAAGCTATTTCACTTCCTATAAAAATTCATTTCATCAATGTATTTCCATGCACCTTCGGGAACAAAAAAGCGAAGGTCTTTGCCTTCTTTAATGGCAGTACGAATAAAACTCGATGATATTTCAATTTGTGGTGCATCTAACAAGAGCACATTAGAGTGGGAGTGGAATTGGCCTTTTTTGCAATTGGGTCGGGGATAAACTAACAGTTTTCTTTTTTCAAGAAGCAATTCATAGTTTTTCCATTTGTGAAGCGACGATAGATTGTCTTCTCCAATTATTAAGGCAAATTCTTTTTCCGGAAACTTTTCGTCTAAATATGCTAGTGTATCTGTGGTGTAAGAGGGTTGTGGTAAACTAAATTCAATGTTTGAAGCTTTGAATTTTGGATAATCACGTAAGGCGCGGGTAACAATTTCTAAGCGATGGTAATCGGGCAATAAAGTGTTTTTTTGCTTTAAGGGATTTTGCGGACTCACAATAAACCAAAGTTCTTCAAGCTTGGCATATTCAACAAAATAATTGGCAATGGCTAAATGGCCTATGTGAATGGGGTTAAACGAACCAAAATAGAGTCCAATCATAGTTTTATTAACAATTAGTAAGTAATAATTGGCAATTTACAATAGGCAGTGCATTGAAAAAAATGAAAGTGTAATTATTTTAAAAATGCGGTTAAAAGTTCTTCTGCCTCATTTTTTGCTGCTTCCAAATTATCATTTAATAAGGTATGATCAAAATGTCGGGCGTAGGCAATTTCCTCTTCGGCTTTAGCTACTCTTTTTGCAATTTCCTCTTTTGAATCAGTAGCTCTTCCATTTAAACGCTGTTCCAATATATCAATGGATGGTGGCATTACAAAAACGGCCAAGGCTTTATCGGCAAATTGTTTTTTAAGGTTTACTCCCCCCACAACATCCACATCAAATAATACATGATTTCCTTTTTTCCAGATGCGTTCTACTTCACTTTTTAAAGTTCCATAAAAGCGACCTTCATACACTTCTTCCCATTCAACAAACTCGTTGTTTTTAATTTTTTGTTGAAAATCTTCGGTGGTCAAAAAATAATAGTCTTTCCCATGAACTTCTTGTCCACGGGGAGCTCTATTACAAGCCGAAATTGAAAACTCCAAATTAAAGCCGGTATCTAATAAATGTCTGACAATGGTTGTTTTACCTGAGCCTGAAGGAGCCGAAAAAATAATCAATTTGCCTTCCATCTTACAATATGTTTAGCATTTGTTCTTTAATTTTTTCCAGCTCATCTTTCATTATAACTACAACCTTTTGCAAGTCAGAATCGTTTGCTTTTGAACCTAGGGTATTTATTTCGCGACCAATTTCTTGCGATATAAAACCCAATTTTTTACCAACAGGTTCATCCATAGCCATAGTGGTTAAAAAGTATTCGCAATGATTTGCCAAACGAACTTTTTCTTCGGTAATATCTAACTTTTCTAGATAGAAAATTAGTTCCTGTTCAAATCTGTTTTGGTCGATATCATCTTTCTCCGAAAGCTCTTTTAAGTTGGCACGTAAACGCTCCTTAACTTTCTCAATACGTTGTATTTCAAGCGGTTCAACTTGTTGCAATAAATCCTGAATGCTTTTTACCCTTTCGGTAATATCTTTCTCTAATGCAATGCCCTCATCGCTTCGGTAACTAATTAAGTCGTTTAAAGCGCTTTCAATACTCTGCATTACCACTTTCCATTCGTCTTCGTCCAACTCTTCGCGTTCGGTTTTTAAGGTGTCGGGCAAACGCATAATTATCGAAAGCATATCCGCTGGGTTGTTGATGCCTAGGTCGCTTGATATTTTAGTAAGCTGATTGTAATATGCTTTTACAATCTCCGTATTAACAATGGAATTATTTTCTGTACCGCTAACCTCAGCATACATGCTAAAATCAACTTTACCACGCACTAATTTTTTTGAAATCAAATTACGAACAGCAATTTCTTTTTCTCTATAAAAGCCAGGTATTCTGGAGTTTATATCCAATTGTTTGCTGTTTAAACTTTTTATTTCAATAGTTAGTTTCTTGTTTTCTAACTCGCAAGTGGCTTTACCAAAGCCGGTCATTGATATTAACATATAGCATTTACTTTATTGGGCAAAAGTAACAAAAAAATTTAAGGGTTTATTGGCATTGTCTTTCAATAGAAAAATTGATTTCAAATGGCCTGAAATTTGTTATATTCGCCCCGTTAAACCAATTTAATAATTTTACTCATGATGAAAAAATATTTAATTATTTCAGGATTTTTATTTCTTTCCATATGTAGTTATTCCCAAATTACAATGAGGGGTATTGTTGAAAAGAAATTTGGCGATTATAATGAAGGCGATACAATTGCACTGTATGGATTCAAGCAACCTGAAGGTACTACAATTAGTAAATATCTTGTTTTTAGTTTGGGAGTGACCACTTTTGTTCCCGAAAAAAAAATTGTTGTACTACCTAATCAAGTTTCTTTTTGGGATAGTGTATGGTTTTATAATAAAGGTGCTGATATTACAAAAAATGGCTGGCAGGCAGATCGTAGAAAAACACTTTCTGATGATGCTTTTGAATATTTAAATCAAGCCATTTCAAATAACATGATTTATGAGGATGAGTTTTTGTATGATTACTTTTACCAATTAATTCTGAAAATTCACCCAACACCGCTTATTAAGAATGAACCAGAGAATCTAAAATTATTGATAATAAAGTCGAAAGATCAGGAATATTTTGCTTTCGATAATGGAACCATTGTACTAACAACAGGTTTAATTGCTAACTCAAATTCTGAAGATGAAATAGTAAGAATACTTGCAGAGTGCGTATCTCATGTAGTTTTTGAACATAACCTAAGCAATTTAAACATGATGCTTCGTACCGAACGAAATGCGGAAATATGGGGAGCTGTTGCTACCATTGCATCATCTGCTTTAATGGTAAATAGCAACATTCAACATGGAAGCTATTTTTCCTCAGGAGATGCTTTAATCGTTGGCTTAGGGTCGTATTTTATATCACATTCAATTATGCAATCGGTGGGTGCCGATTATTCAAGTGAACAAATTATAAATGCACAAAGAACAGCAAATTACTATTTAAAAAATAGTAATTGGTCTTATCTTTCAAAAGAAGATTATATAAAGCGGGTGTCGGGAATAATTTCATACTCAGCAAAACAAGAATATCACTTAATGAACTATGCTTATGGTCTTGAATTGACTAACAAATTATATGATTTGGGAGTTTGTACTGAAGCTGATTTGCTATTAAAAGCACGTTTTCACAGATCATTAGAAAATTCAAAAGAATCAAATGAATTTGCATTAACCTTAATTGAAAATGCCTTTGAATTAGGATTATCGAATTTAATTGATTTGCATAAAGAAGCAGGTATGATTTATTTGCGATTGGATGATCCTGTGAAAGCTAAAGAATCATTTTTAAAATATCAGGAAGGTTTGGTTCAATTGGAAGAAAAAGGTGCTGATGTGGGTGATGAAATTGATAAAATAAATGAGGTGTTCTTCAAATATGGATTGTAAATAAAAGAGTAAATTCAGAAAAATGAATAAAAAGTTGGTTCATTTTTTAAACAAATAACTTTATATGTAAACAAGATTTTATATTAAGTTGTTATTAAGGCTCAAATAAAAAAAACATAGAATAATGAATAATTTTGATTTTTATAATCCGGTAAAAATTGCTTTTGGAAAAGGGAAAATTTCCGAAATAAATAAGTTGATACCCGCAAATGCAAAAATTTTAATGTTGTATGGCGGAGGAAGTATCAAGAAAAATGGTATCTATAAGCAAGCAGTGAATGCTCTAGAAAATCATGATTTCATTGAATTTTCGGGTATTGAACCAAACCCTCGTTACGAAACAGCAATGAAAGCTGTTGAACTTGTTAAAAAAGAGAAGATAGATTTCTTGTTAGCTGTTGGTGGGGGTTCAGTAATTGATGCAACTAAATTTATTGCTGCGGCAGCAAAATATGAAGGTGATGATCCTTGGGATATTTTAGCAAATTATGCGAAAGTTACAGATGCATTACCCATTGGAACTATCCTAACGCTACCTGCAACAGGTTCTGAAATGAATGGAAATTCAGTGTTAACCAAAGCTGCAACCAAAGAAAAACTGGCTTTTGGAAGCCCATTGGTATTGCCAAAATTTTCAATCCTCGATCCTGAAGTAACTTATTCATTACCAAAACGGCAATTAATAAATGGAGTTATTGATGCCTATGTACATGTAATTGAGCAATATTTAACCTATCCGGTAAATTCACCTGTTCAGGATCGTTTTGCTGAAGGTATTCTTCTAACTTTAATTGAAGAAGGAAAAAAAGCTTTGCAGAATGAACAAGCCGATTATGAAAACCGTGCAAATATTATGTGGGCTGCAACTATGGCTCTTAATGGTTTAATTGGTGTTGGGGTAAAGACCGATTGGGCAACTCATACCATAGGACATGAATTTACTGCATTGCACGGTTTAGATCATGCAATAACATTGGCTATTGTTTTGCCTGGCTTGCTAACAAAACTTAAAGAAAAACGTTCGGAAAAATTATTGCAATATGCTAGCCGAGTTTGGGGTATATATGAAGGCTCTGACGAAGAAAAAATACAAAAAGCAATTGAAAAGACGGATGCTTTTTTTAGAGAACTAGGTGCAAAAACTTTACTTTCAGAACATGAGATTGGAAAAGAAACTATTCAAGAAATTATTTCACGTTTTGAAAACCGCAAAATGGCAAAACTTGGAATGCAGCAAGATGTTTCTTTAGCTGATGTGCAAGAAATTTTAGAATCGAGAATGTAATAATTACAGGCATATAAGTCGAGAGCGGTAGCATTAATTTGTTATCGCTTTTTTTTTGGAATAGTATTTGATTAATGAGAATAGCTGCTGTCTATCAAAAATTAGTTATTCATTTAATTTTTTTGTTATGAAATATCCATGCAATAAATATTACACCGACCGAAAATGTTTAACATGGATATTCCCCCGAATTATCGGGGCAGGCTATCTGACCAATAAAATAAAATTATAAACAGATAAAAAAAACCTTCCTCATTTCTTTTGTTTTTATTTGCTTAACTCCAATTTTATTATGTTCTCAATCACATCATCAGTTGGATGTTAATATTAATCTCCCTAAGAGATTAAAATATGGAGATAATTATTACATGCCAAATTACCAAGGCTTAAAGATGCTAATGCTTGATTTGCAATACAATGATCAGGAAGCCTATATTAATCTTTTGCCAGAATTCAGTCGCATTGAAAAATGGCGAAAGGCTGGGTTAATTATTGGAGGAACTTCAATTGCCGCAGGTGGAATCATGAATGTTTTTGGTTTAAAAAAAGCAGTTAAAAGATTAGATTCAAATATTGAAGATTTGGCAACGAGTGGCACATTTCCATTGGAGGGTTTTGGATTAATTTTAGGAGGAGCAATAATTTCAGGTTTGGGTATCTATTTTACTTTTTCAGGATATTTATGGGAAAACGATTTTTATCGATTTATTAATAAACACAATAGTTTGGATAGAGATGAAAAAATAATTTGGGAAATTGGATTGACATCTAATTCCTACAATGGAACTGGATTATCTGTTGGATGTAAGTTTTAGAAATAGAAAAAGAGGGTGTTTAAAAAACTATTTGTCTTTTGAGACATTCTTTTTTACATTTACTACATGCTTTTTGTAATATCTTCAGTTAGAGCATTTAAATAACTCTTTCAATTTGAAAGTGCGCAGATAAGGTTTTTCACTTTTTTGACAAGCTCTTTTATTAACTTCTGTTGAGCTCCTTGCAGTCTATTCCCCGCAGCTTGCTGCGAGCTTATTCGTTTTAGTTGCAAAGTTCTAAATAGTACTTTATAGTGAACATCTTTTTACTTGCCCGTATCCCGTTGGGGCTTTATGAGTCAAGCAAAGAAAAGGGCAGCTTTGTATTGTTTCCTAAGAACAGCCCAAAAAATACAAGAACAATGGTTGCTATGGTTTGTTGTATTAAACATAAACCTGTAAAATTTACAATTATGAAAAAAAACATGGGAGGATTTGATAGGATTCTACGAATTATTGTAGCCTTGTTAGTAGTAATAGCCTTTTATATGGATATAGTTAGTGGCGTTTTTGGAATTGTTTTATTAGCTGTTGCTGCAATTTTTGTTTTAACAAGTTTTGTGAGTTTTTGCCCTCTTTACAAAATTTTTGGAATCAGTTCTTGTCCGGTTAAAAAAGAAAAAAGTCAGGAATAACAATTTCTGACTTTTCAATTTTATAGAAAGATATTCTAATAAAGAATATCTTTTTTCATATTCACCTTTTTCTGTGTATGGTCATTGTCGTAATCAAATAATAAATCACCAGTTTCTTTATATAAACGAACGTAGTTTAAATTGTACCAAATAATTGATTTACCAACCATAACACCCGATAAGATATCTATTTGAGCGTTCCCGCTATTGTACATTGAAAGCTTAAGTTTTGAATTGTTTACCACACGTACGGCATCAAAATTTACATCTTTTCCATCATCAGTTCGTATGGTTACAATACCTTGTGAGTTTTTAATAAATTCAATTTTGCCAATGTTTTCGTAAACCGCTGGCGATTTTTTCTTGAAGGTAGGATTGTATTTATCCAACGCTTGCTGCGCTTGTATTCCGGGTAACGATGTTCCGCTGCTGTTAATTAATTTTAGCACCGAGAATAAACCAGCAATTCCTGGGTCGTAGTTTTCAGCAATCAATTTTTCGTTTTCTTTCCAAATGGCCTCAATTGGGTCAAAAGCAGTATAGCTTTCGTATGATTTTTTTGAAACATCCATTCCTGCTGATGCAATTAGCGAGGCGCTAATAAATGCTTTTCCCACATCATCCACAGTAATTCCGTATTCTGTAAAATCTTCTGATTCTTCATAGGCACGTGTCCATAGCTTTTTGCCATTTTCGTCGAAATGAGCAACAAACATATTGTTTATGCTATCAAGTTGCTCAATTCCAGCTTGATTTACCCATTTTAGCGAACCATCTCTGGAGCATTTTGCTAAAAAAACGTCGCCATTGTTTTTTACTTTTAAGGTACGTTCGCCAACCCTAATATCTTTGTTAAACGATCCAGTAAAATAAAACGAATTGTCTTTTCCTAAAGTTATATTGTAAGCAATGTCATTTCCTTGACTACCTATTTTAAAGGCATATTCAATGTCGTTATCGGGTGTTATTTTTGCAACAAAAATATCGTTCGAGTTTTCTGCCGATTTTAATTCGTGACCAAAGAAGTTTACTTCACCTTTAAAATAGCCGCAGAAATATGCGTTCTCATCATCATCAAAAACCATATTCGTTCCATTTCCACCTTGGTATAAACCTTTTTTGTTGGCTATTCTCCAAATTTTGCGCGATCGGCTAATTAAATTTTCTGAGCTTTTTAATTCAACAACAATAGCATTTGCATCGGCAAATTGTGGCATGGTTTGACCAATGGGTGCATTCACAAAAGTTGGATCGCAAACCACGTATTTAGCACCTTTGAAATTAATATAATCACCCACAACTTCTTCGTTAAATTTAACAGCAGTTGCCATATGTCCGGGGTAATTTAAGCCAATCACATCAAGTCCTAAAAGTTCTTTTGCTAAATATGAAAAAAGTACCGATCTATCTTCGCAATCGGAGTAGGGATAGTGAAATAATTCATCGGGGAAGAAGAATTTTTCTTGTCCAAATTGTTCCTGATCAGTTTTGTATTCAAAGGCAGTTTGTACAAAGCGCAATAGAAGCATTACAGCTTCAGATTCAGGCAAATCTTTAATTAAGGGCAAAAGTCCGTCGGTAAGCGATTCTTTTGTTTGTTGAGTTATAGTTGCATCAAAATAAACTTCAATATCAGATAATGGATAGTCGTTGTAAAAGTTTATTGCATTTTGGTTGTATTTTACTTCAAAAGCATGTTCTATTCCATCAAATTCGAATTTTACTTCTTTGTTTTTTAGTAATTCTTTGGTGTTTATCGAATTATATAAATTCAAATCCATTACGATTCGAGCTTCTGGGAAATCTTTTTCATAGGTAAAAATATCGCTCTCATTTCCATTTACCAGATAATACCTTAAATTATCGAAAGTGAAAAATGGCATTCCGTAAATATTATTCGACGAAGGTAACAATAGATATAATTTTGAACCTTTAAATGCAACGCGTGCTTTGTAATTCGATTTGGTTAATAAAAACCATTCTAAAAATGTTTGGGCATTTTCGTCACTTGTTATTTTATCGGCAGCATTTTTTACCAATAAATAATATCCCCAATCATTCAGGTTCATTTCGGTTTTGAAAGAATTTAACTGATCGATAATAGTCACATAATTGGTTTGACTCATTTTATCCCATTGTGCGCTAATTAATTCTTCATTAATAGTCGAAGAAAGATTGGTCACAAAATTATTATCGTAGTTAATGTTCAAATCAGCGCCGTAAAAATTAAATGATGTTGAGGGCAGTGTAATATCTTTTGGAGTGCTTTTTGCCATTACAGGTAGCCTAGGCGCTACCGCCATGGATTCTACTTTTTTAGCGACTTCAACATTTAATTGAGTAGGAGCTTTCTCACCATCAGCTTTAAATACAGGCTCATTATCAGGTTTAGGTTCCGGTTGGCGTTGTTCTGCTTCAAAAAGTTCATAATTGGTCCATTCTTTTTTTAAGAACTCTTTAAAGTCGTCGTCCATTTTTTTTATGGCTTCATCACGCTCTTTAACAAATTTTTCAAATCCTTTTTTATAATCCTCATTGAACTTGGCTTGTTCTGCTTGCTGTTGTTTTATCCATTCTTCTTTTGTTTGAGCAAAAGAAAAGCTTAGCACAAAGCAAGATAGCATTAGGGCAATTAATACTTTTTTCATATTATAGGCTTTTTGTTCGTTTCTATGAGCTAGTTTATATTTTAAATTGGTAATATGCAATTTACTAAAAATAAATACTAGAACTAGATGTGATGAAAATAAATTAGGTTGCTTCCTTTTTATATGACGAACTTCTGAGAAACAAAAATGCAGATAATCTAAAAAAAGACTATCTGCATTGTAATATTATTGAAAGATTATTTATTCATCTTCAGAAGTATCAAAATCTTCATTTTCTGATATTTCACTTATGGGTTTTAAGTTCTCAGGTATTTCTTGGTCTTTGTCATCACCAAAATATGTAAAAACATCCAATAATGGAGATTCCTGAACGCTTGGAATTTCAAAATCACTCATGGTATCAGACAAAGCTTTTTCGCAATTTTCATAAGCTTCTTTTACATTGTTTGCTTGAACCAACATGTAAGTATTTGAACGTCGTTCAACCCCTTTTTCTTCGTCTAAACTTATAAAGGTAACCTTACATTTAAACCAACGATCGCCATCATCGTTTGGAATTAACTCAGAATAGTTTGCTATTTTTATGGTGCTAACCGTAAATTCACCACTAATGTAAGCCTCCAATTCTTTGTGAATTCTAGACTCAGCATCGGTAAATGATACAGCGTCAATTAAGTAGGGTTCTGAAACCATTTTTTCACTGCCATCGGCAACTATTTTATCGTATTTTACTTTACATTCAAACCAGATTGTCATAATTTTAATTTTTTAGATTGACAAAGATAATTTCAAATTAGAAAGCTGAAAGTACTTTGATTAAATTGTGAATAACTTTTTTTGAAGTTTTGCTTACAAAGTTTACTTTTATAAAAGTTGAATCCTACAATGTGGGTTCATATTTCCCGCAGCTTGCTGCGAGAAAAAAAAAAGTTCTACTATTTTGATACCTCGTCTGGCAACAAGGTAGTTCATTTATAAAATTTTTGTGATGGCTGATTTTAACAAAATAATTTACACGCGTCGAAGCGTTCGTAAATTTAAAGACCAAAAAATTGAGTTGGAAAAGGTGGAGAAGCTTTTAAAAGCAGCTTTATTAGCGCCTTCGGGAAAAAGAATTTATCCTTGCGAGTTTATTGTAGTGGATGATAAAGAAATATTAAACAAATTATCGCAGGCAAAAGCCCATGGAGCAAAACTTATTGAGGATGCCCCTTTGGCAATTGTAATTGTTGCAGATACAGCAACTTATGATGTTTGGGTTGAGGACGCATCTATTGCATCGACATATATTATGCTTGAAGCTGAAAATTTAAATTTGGGTTGCTGCTGGGTGCAAATGCATTTGCGAGGAACTGAAGATGGAAAAACAGCAGCTGAAAATATGAAAGCGACCTTGAAACTTGAAAGTAAGCATGATATTCTTTCGGTATTGGCCATTGGCTATAAGGATGAGGAAAAATCTGTATATACTGATGATGACTTGAATTATAGAAAGTTACACCGTAATTTTTTAAACAATACCCTTGAATTTGATTATTGAAATACGCAATTATTGATATTGAGACAACTGGAGGTAATCCAAAAACTGAAAAGATTACAGAAATTGCAATTTACGTTCACGATGGTGAAAAAGTAATTGATGAATACTCCACCTTAGTAAATCCGGAAAAAGGAATTCCACCTTTTATTACCGGACTGACAGGAATTTCGAATGAAATGGTAGAAAATGCCCCCAAATTTTTTGAGGTTGCGAAAGAAATTGTTAACCGCACTGAAGATACAATATTTGTTGGCCACAATGCCAATTTCGATTATAGCTTTATAAAGCAGGAATTTAAATCGTTAGGGTATGATTATCAGAGGAAAACATTAGATACAGTTCGATTAAGTAGAAAATTAATTCCTGGTCATGCCTCATACAGTTTAGGAAAGCTATGTAACGATTTGAATATTAATATAAGAGGCCGTCATAGAGCTGCGGGAGATGCATTAGCAACGGTAAAGTTATTTGAGATATTGTTGAGCAAACAAGAGGCATTTGCTGAGCTTGCCAATCCTGAGAAATTTAAGCTTTTAAAAGGTATCGATTCATCATTTCATAGAGAATTATTGGAAAAAATACCTGAGAAAACGGGCGTGTACTATTTCTTTGATAATGAAAATAAGCTTATATATATTGGGAAAAGCACGAATATAAAAAAAAGAGTGGCTCAACATCTGAGGAATTCAGCTGCAAAAAAAGCCATAGAAATGCGTCAACGAATTTTTCAGGTTTCTTGTGAAATTACGGGTAGCGAATTGGTGGCTTTGCTTTGGGAATCGGAAGAGATAAAAAAACACAAACCCATATATAATAAACAGCAAAGGCGCACATTGTTTAGTGTTGGCTTATATGCAAATTATGATATAAATGGATATGCAAATTTAAAGCTCGAAAAAATATCAAAAAAACATGGAGAACCAGTAGCTACTTTTTCTAATATGCCAGAAGCTCAAAAATATTTTTACGCACAAATTGAAAAATATCTCTTATGTCAAAAATTATGTGGTTTATACAAAACCGAAGGTGCGTGTTTTCATCATGGAGTATCGATGTGTAAAGGAGCATGTATTGGAAAGGAATCACATTTAGATTACAATAAACGAGTTAAAGAATTAATTGCAAATTTTGAGTATCAGGTTTCTAATTTTTTGATCATTGATAAGGGAAGGAGCTTGCATGAAAATAGTGCAATATTGGTTGAAAATGGACAATACAGAGGTTTTGGCTATTTTGATAGTCGATTTGTTAAGAGCAAGCAAGATATGATTGATTCCATAAAATCATACAAAGATAATCGCGACATTCAACAAATCATAAAGAGCTACGTAAGGCATGATAAATATCAAAAAATTATTTACATTGAGCAGCTTTAGTCTTAGATTGTTAATAATTTAATTTCAACAAATTCAAAAAACTAGCGGACTTTTTATATATTTAATATAATTTAAGTAATAATAATTAAAATATGGAATACTCTGAATATTCTGGAAATGACTTAAGCTATGTAGATTTGCGAAATAAAGAAGCTTTGGTTGTAGAAGATTTAATGTCGAATTATCTTTTATTAGAAACTGTTTTAGAGGATTTAGGAACTCATATAACCTGGGCTCAAAATGGAGTAGAGGCAGTTGATTTTATTAAGAAGAAAAAATTTGATGTTATTCTGATGGATTTGAAAATGCCTATTATGGATGGTTTCACAGCTACAAAAAAAATAAAAGAAATGAATATCGATATCCCAATAATTGCTGTTACTGCCTATGTTTTTGATTCGGATAGAGAAAAAGCAATTGCAGCGGGTTGTACTGATTATATTTCAAAACCCATTGATAAAGATGAACTGATAGAAACTATTGGCAAAGCCTTAAATTTATTATAGTTATTGGGGTCGTTAAAAAAAATAATGCAAAATTGTTTTTTTTCGAACTTTTCTTTGGGTAGCTAGGTTTCTATTTTGTGAGTTGATTAATTGTACATTAAAACAAAAATATAAAGTAGTACTACGCAATAACAAAATTGCACAAAAACTTTTTTGGTAGCATTTTTTGTTCGCATATTATTATGCTTTATCAAGTATGTTCTAGTAGTATTAATAGTAAATCTGATTTTCCCCCTCATTCCATAGAATTTGTTATATGGCAAGATGGTTATGCTGTTTTGTAAGTTATTACCCCAATTATACTGAGTTTATTATGGATTTTGGTCACGAATTATTCAAAGTTGTAATTGACCATAATTTACACTTAATTTCGATATTCAAACAAACGTTTGCAAGGTTGTAAGCGTCAATCAAACAGAATAATAACCTTTAGTGTTTGCGTTGTTTGTAAAGTTTTCTTCAAAATTAAAATCCTTTTGGTTTTGTATGTTAACGGTATGTATACTTTTGCACCCCGTTTTAAGTAATGAAATGATATCTCAAATTTCACTTTAATTGATTCCATTATTAGAAATTTTGGAAGGCATGAATTCTTCATCAAAAATTCATGTTAGTGGCTTTGCTTTGTCATTATCAAAATAATTATTTAAAGCATTTGTATTTTATTAATTCTTAAATCATAATTTATGAAAAAGACAATTACTATTATTGTTGCAATTTTTATTGCATTTGGGGCATTTGCCGGAACATTCGAAGTTAGTGGTACTTCTACCGACTTTACAAGTTTTACAATAACAAGTCAAGTTAGTTCTACTATTAATGTTGAGGATCATACTATTCAAGTATGGATGGGTGATGAAACTGATTTCACATCGTTAGTTCCTTCATTTACAATTGAAGAAGGTGCTGAAGTATTTATTGGAGAAGTAGCTCAGGTAAGTGGAACTACAATCAATGATTATTCAGAGAACGTAACCTATACTGTTAAAAATGGTACTGAATCACAAGATTGGGTTGTGAAAGTTGGTACTGGAACTTCAGTTCTTTCAATTGAAGCGTCGTTAGAAATAAATGTATATCCTAACCCAACAGTTAACTATTTAACAATTGAAGGTGCTGAAAGTGCAACTGTTATTGTTTATAATTTATTAGGCAAAATTGTTATGACTGAAACAAATTTGCTTGATGGAAATTTAAATTTGAGTTCATTAACAAGAGGAAATTATCTTATTAGTGTTATAAAAGGAACGCAAAGAGTAACACGTAAGATTACTAAATTGTAGTTTTAACTGTTATTAAAATATTTAAAGCAGCCTTAGGGCTGCTTTTTTTAGTATATCGGGCATGTTTATTACCAGTAAGGATAAAACAAGGTTCGTATTCAAAAGGAAAACTTTAAAAATGAAAAATATTGAAAGAGGCTGAAGCAGTATTGGATTAAAGTTTTAAATAAAATCATTCAAATTTTGGAATCTTGAAATGGGTTGTAATAGTTTATTGTAACTTTAAACAAAAAAAAACTATGAATACAAATTTGGCTGTTTTAATTGATGGCGATAATATTCCTTCAAAGTATTTAAAGGAAATGTTGGAGGAAATTGCAAAGTATGGAAATCCTACCATTAAGCGAATTTATGGCGATTGGACCAAACCGAACCTAAGCAAATGGAAAAATATTTTGCTTGAAAATGCCATAACACCCATTCAACAATATGGCTATACTACTGGGAAAAATGCGACTGATTCCGCTATGATTATTGATGCCATGGATATTTTGTATTCGGAAAAAGTAAATGGTTTTTGTTTGGTTTCAAGTGATAGCGATTTTACTCGTTTGGCTACCCGCTTGCGTGAGGCAGGCATGGTGGTTTATGGGATAGGAGAGAAGAAAACTCCCGATCCATTTATTGTGGCTTGTAATAAGTTTATTTATCTGGAAATTTTACATAATTTATCGGAAAACGATGAAACAGAATTACCGGGAAATGAAAACCTAGTAACTGCTACCTATGATAAAATTACCCCTAAGGTTATCCGATTAATTTCGGCAACTATTGCCGATTTAGCTGACGATGATGGTTGGGCTTTTTTAGGTGATGTGGGTGGTATGTTGCAAAAGAAACAGCCTAATTTTGATTCAAGAAACTACGGTTTCCAGAAATTAACACCCATGATTCAATCCATCGATAAATTTGAGATTGAACTTCGCGAAAGCGTACGTGGACGGTCGAAATTAATTTTTGTAAAGAACAAAGAGAAAAAACGCTTTATCAGAGGCAAGAAGAATTAACTAAATGGAGTGGTTCTAATTAGTTTATTAAATCAGTAAGACTGTAATTTCAGGAATGTTAGTGAACTGAAATTGCTTAGTTGAACTCTTGCCTACCGGCCAGGCAGGGATCCCGATCACAAAGTGTATCGGGATATTTGGGTCTTATTCCCCGCCCCTTGGTTAATGCCATTTACTTTAGAATATTTAATGTTTTATATATAAGATTTCATTGAATATCGAACAAAGATTATTCGCTAACGCTCATGAGAGAAGTTAACGAATTTTGATTTCAGAATTAACAACTTCTTAAATCGTTAATCAATGTTCCTTGTTCTTAAATCTATTTTATTTAATTCAATATCCAACAAAAAAAAGCTTAAATCACTGGCATTAGCCCCTTGGTGCCTTATAAAATAAGATTCCATTTGCGTTGGCCAAATTTCATAATTGTATAGTTTTAATTGTTTTACAATCACAAATTATGAAGTTTTTTTAGAATTGGTTTATTAAAGTGTTTTAAAAACAATTTAGTTAATTTGTAGCTTAATTTTGAAAAAAAAATCATGCCCATCTATAAATTACCTGATGAACCCTATTTCCCCGATCCGAATGAAGCAACAGAGGATGGCTTACTTGCTATTGGCGGGGATTTAAGTCCACAGCGTTTGGTGGTTGCCTATGCCTCAGGTATTTTCCCATGGTTTAATGAACACGATCCAATCATGTGGTGGTCGCCCGACCCCAGAATGGTTTTATTTCCGGAAAGGTTAAAAGTTTCAAAAAGCTTAAAACAGACCATAAGAAAAGAAAAGTTTGAATTACGAATTGATACAGCATTCACTGAAGTTATATTAAATTGCAAAACGGTTTCCAGAAAAGACGAAGAAGGAACCTGGATTACCGATGAAATGATTGCTGCATATAAAAATTTGTATAAACTTGGTTTAGCTCATTCTTTTGAAACTTGGTTGGATAATGAGTTGGTGGGTGGTTTGTATGGAATATCTTTGGGAAATGCATTTTTTGGAGAATCGATGTTTTCTAAAGTTAGCGATGCTTCAAAAGTGGCTTTTTATTATTTATCACAATATTGCATAAAGCATAACTTTTCATTTATCGATTGTCAAATTACTAATCCTCATTTACAAAGTCTGGGTGCAGAAGAAATTCCAAGAGTTGCGTTTCTTGGTTTATTGGAAGATGCACTTAAAGAGAAAACAAAGCTAGGGCTGTGGGATTAATTATTATTTGCAAATAAATGTTGGGTAGTAATCTAATAATTCTCCAGTTAATACATCTATGAAAACATAAAAATCACAATAATCTTTATTAACATAATCATTCATTGCAATAGGTATCTTCCTGGTCACTCTAAATTCTTTGAAATTATCTTTTTCATGCCATTGAATTACTTTATCAAAATTCTCCAAAATTGCCTCCTCTGTAATTACAAATTCTTCAATTTCAAATAATCCATAATATTCTAATACTTTACCGACTAAGCTTTCCCTAATTTCTTCAACTGGCACTAAATCAGTACTGGGAATAAAAATATCCTTAAAATGGTGCCCATCCACGTCTAAAACAGAATCTTCCACTATCATAGCTATTCTACTGTTTCGCACTTCAAGTCCTGAATAAATTTGATTTTGGAAACCAATCTTCCAATACATATTAGAATACAGAAAGGCATAATCTAAATCTAAACAGATAGATGTAAAAACATTTGAAAACAATGAATTTTGAACTAAAGTGTTACTTGCAATATTTAAAGCTTCTATTTCGCTTAAACTAGTATTACCATAAATATAATAATTATCACTATTAAAGAGTCCATATTCATCGATTGGGTATGGAGTTGCTAAGCTTAAAGCTGCCAATTCCAATGAATCTAATTTGCATAATCGCGAAGGGTAAGCATTATTTGCAGTATCAGGTATAAAATCAAAGAAAAGGATTGTATCCGTATTAATTAACACATTTTCGAGTGTATGCTGTTTCAATCCCAAAAAGGCAGTAATTTTTAGTAAATCGCCATCATTATATATGAATTCGAAATTATCGGTAGCTGATTTTAAAACATTGGGTTGATTAATAAATTCACGCTGTTCAGTTAAATTGATAATTGGTTTTGAGTTGCTTTTTTGTTCAGAAACAATTTTTTGCGCATAATTAATATTTTCCGATTGGATATGAATTATATAACAACCTTGTCCTAGCCCGTCTAATTTGAATTTATATCCTCCAGTTTTAAGATAGTAATTTCTTGAAAGCACAGTCTTACCAAATATGTCAACAAGGGCAATGTTAACATAGTCATCTATAGGGTTATTGAAAATGAAATTTACAAATTGATTCGTAGGATTTGGATAAATAGCTAAACCTGTAATGTTTCGATTATAATCTTCAATATTTGTTTCGGTTTTTAAAATTAAGGTGTCAATCCCCCCTATCATAATTTCTGCTTGATTATAAGAGGTATTTATTATTTGTACAGAATCGGGATTTTTAATAAGTTGTTGATCGAAAAAAGTTATAGAGTACTGGCTTTGTGAAAAAAGCTGAGTAAAAACTAAAACCAGCAATAATAGAATTGAAGTCTTCATTAAATAATTCATCGAATTGAAATATTATTTAATAACTAATTAATGTATACGTGTAAATTTACAAATAAATATTGACTCAATAAAATTTCATAAATGAGTTTTATTAAATATTGAAAAGGCAGAACTGAAATGAATCACATATTTGTTGTATTTCAACTACTGGTTTTTTGATGAAATTTCATTATGTTAAAAACATTACTTGATAAACGCATAAATAAATAGATAATTTTTAAAAATAGTAGCTTAATATATTTGGGTTGGACTATTTACATTAAAGTTAACAATTGCAATTCTCATTCACCATCTTTTTAAATAACACTAAATTTCAGAGTTAAGATACAAACTTAATTATTGCTAGATATTAATAAATTTAGCGTTATGTGATATGCTTTTTAACTTTATAAAATAAAATAGTGTTTGCTTTTTTGGTAATAATAAAGTCTCCATCTTTGGCTTTAAACGATCTCATAAAAAATAATTATGATACTATTTTTTAAAAAAACAATACTATTTTCAATATTCTTTTCTTCTTTTCTTTTGGTAAATAGCCAAACAAAAATTGATTCGCTTTATAATGAATTGCAAAATGCCAAACATGATTCAATTAGAGGTAAGATATTTTCTAAAATAGGTTTTGAACACCAAAAGTTAAAACCAGATTCAGCAATTTATTATTATAACGAAGCTGTTAAAATACTTGAAACTGGTTCGCAGCAAAAAGAACTTGTTGCTGCTCTTGTTAATTTGGGTAAGAGTTATGGCAAGGTTGGTTATTTAGATAAATCACTTGAATTTACTGAAAGAGCTTTAGTAGAGGCCACAAAAATAAATGATTCAACATCAATCGCCAATAGTTTAAAAAATATTGGAATAATAAACTATTATCAAGGTGATTTTGTCGCAGCAATGTTTTATTACCATAAGTCTTTAGATATAAATAAGCTCATGAATGATAAAAATGGGATTGCCCAAAGTTTAAATAATATTGGTGTACTATACGATTTACAAGGAATTTATGATACTGCCATTGTTTTTTATGATGAAGCAATTGTACTTTTTTTAGAGAGTAATGATTCCACATCAGCTGCTTCTGTATATGTTAATTTAGGTAGCATTTTTAGCGAAAAAGGCAATTACAACAAAGCTTTTAATATGTACGAAAATGCAATTGCAATTTATGTTAAGTCTGGCAATGTGAATGAAGAGGCTATTTGTTACAGAGCCATAGCTATGCTTTACATTGCCAAATCATCTTATATAAAAGCTTTAGAAAATATTCAAAGAGCTACAGCAAAATATGAAAGTATAAATAGCTTGAAGGGTGTTGCATATTGTTACGGAATCATTGGGGAGATTCAAGAAATTCAAGGATCATATAATGAAGCAATTAGTTATTACAAAAAAGCACTTGAAATAAATAAAGAGGTGGGCGATATTAATGAAATGGCTTATTCGTTTCGAAATATTGCTAACGGTTTTCAAGCGCTTGGAAATAACAATTTAGCGGTTCAAAATTTTGAGGAATCACTCAAATTATTTAAGCAAATCAACTTAAAAGTTGGTATGGCAAAATGTTATCTTGATTTAGGAGTTCTATTTCAAAGGCAAAACCTTATACAAAAAGCCCTTAAATATAAAATAATGGCGCTAAATTTATTTAATGAGCTCGATAATAAAAAAGAAATAGCAATTGTCTCAGGAAGTTTATCAAGTTCATATATAGATATGTATAAGTTTGAAGGTGCTTTGGAATACCTTAATAAAGCTAAAAAACATGCACTTAAATCGTTAAGTATAGCTCGTGAATTTGAATTGCCTTCTGAAGAAATGGAAGCTTTAAAATATTTGTCACTCATTTACGAAGAATCAAACAAAATGAGCAAAGCTCTTGAATGCTACAAATCTTACACAAGCATTAAGGATACATTATTTAATAAGGAAAAACAAAAAACCTTATCTGAACTTGAAATAAAATACCAAACCAAACAAAAGGAACACGAGATTTCAATATTAAACCAGAAAAATCTGGAAAACGAATTAATTATTAATAAAGAAAAGCTTCAAAAAGCACGTAGCTTATCTTTATTAATACTTATCTCAATTTTGGCTCTTATTATAATCTTGTCATTGATTTATCGCTCACAAAAAAGAAAAAGATTAGTTAAAGAAAAAGAAGAAAAATTAATTCAAGATGCTAAAATTGAAATAGAACAAATAACTAAAGATAAAAATGCTGAATTAATAAAATCATTGGATAGGGAAATGAAAAATATTTCGCAAGAAATTCATGATGGAATCCTTAGTGATTTAACAGGTATTCAGTTTTTAATAAAAAATAAAGAAAAAAAATCGAAAGACCTAAAGATTAACAAGGCATCTGATTATTTAAAAAAGTCAATCGATAAATTGCGTAATATATCGCATCAGTTAAACACACCTGAATTTGAATATAACACCCTTGAAATAGCTATTGAAAGCTATTTAGAGCAATATAAGTCAGGTGAATTAAACATCGATTTTAACTATAATTTAACTAACAATATTGATGACTTAATGCAGGTAAGTATTTACCGAATTATTCAGGAAGGTGTTAAAAATATATTCAAACATTCAAATGGTTCAAATTGCGATGTTCTGCTTGAAGACAAAAAAGAATACGTTAGATTACTGATTAAGGACAACGGTATTTCGGATAAAATAAATAAGAACGGTTTGGGATTATCTAACATTGAAGAAAGAGTTAGAAGCATGAATGGAAGAATGCAAATTAATAATTCCAACGGATTTGAAATAAACATTGAATTGCCTTTGGTTGGGTAAAACATAATTGGCCATGATTAAAAAAAAATACATTTACCTTATCGATGATCATGATATGATTTTGGCTGGTTTACAAACCATGCTTACAGGAGTTGTGAGTTTGCCAATACTAGCATTTACCTCACCAAAAGATGCTTTGCTTTCGCTAAAAAGCAAAGCTGGCGAACTTATTATACTTGATTTATCGATGGATGAAATGCATGGATATAAATTTATTGAAGAAAGTAGAAAAATAGGAAAAAATAAAATTATTGTATTCACAAGTCATGGTGAGGTATGGAACGTTGGCAAACTACTTAATTTTAATATTAATGGTATTGTACACAAAAACGATTTGATGGATGAAATTGAATATGCTGTACATGAAGTGCTTGAAGGAAATAACTATTATAGCCCATTAATTGAGAATACAATAAAGCTTTTAAACAAGGAAAACATTAATCATCTTGCTACCCGAGAAACAGAAATTCTGACATTAAGTGCTGTAGGTTTTGTGGCAAAAGAAATAGCTACAAAACTTGAAATTAGTCCGAATACAGTATCTACTACTCACAAAAAGATCTGCTCAAAATTAGAGGCTTTAAATATTACTCATGCTGTTAAAATTGCTAAAGACAGAGGATACATTTAAAAATACTTTAATATTTATTTCAGATAACAATTATTTTCAAAAAAGCAATACCCCAATTTGGGTATTGCAGCAGCTTTATATTAGTGCAAATTTTGAAGCTTTAAACAAAAGAGCTTTAATGATTAAAAAAGAAACATCCACTTTACTTACTCAGCGTGAAAAACAAATACTCGAGCTAATAAGCAATGGCTATGTTGCCAAACAAGCTGCTGAAAAACTGTGCTTAAGTACAAATACCATTGAAACTGTCAAGAAAAATATTTGCCAAAAGCTGAAAGCTAAAAATACCCCACACGCTATAAAGATTGCTTTAAAATCGGGCGACCTGATTTTTTAAAAATCAGCCCTTCATCTATTAACATTATTTTCCAATTAAACAATACACAAATTTGGGTATTTCAAAGGGAAAGTGAAATGCTAATCTTTGGATTATAATTAATGACATTAAAATTAGAAATATGAAAAAATTTACAATCATTCTATTGGCGTTAACTTTAGGGATAGGTATTTGTACCGAAATGTCAGCACAAAAGTATAAAACCGTTGAAAAAAGTGGTCGACGTTATCATTGGTTAAAATGGACTGGAGGTAAAATATATAAAGCTGAGAAAAGAGCAGAACGAAATGAATCTTTGGACAAAGGTGAGGAAGTAGTATATTTTGTTGTAAAAGCTGAAGAACTTGCTTATTACAAGAATGAATCAGGTGAGTATGGATATAAAGTAAATGACATGCAAGATGTTCTTGATTTTAATGTAAGTAAAACAATTGCAGGAATAATCTTATCAAACTTTGAAAGCAGCATAGATAAAGGTACTAAAATAGGAGAGGGTGCGCGAAGAACAGAAATACATACAAGCATAGGTACATTAAAGAAAAAAGTAACAGTTAGTGGAATTTTACCTATAAAAGAGCACTGGGAAAAAGTGATATATAAAAATGATGATAAAAAAGAAACGAAAATAAAAATGGCTCGTGTTTATTCCATGAATAAAAATGACTTAGAAGTTATCTTGCAAAAAGCCTCAAAACATGTAGGCTTAACGTCTGGGGAATCAAACGCAGTAAGCGAAAATTTGTTTGATAGTATGGAAGAAGGCAATCCTGAAGAAGAAACTAATGAAGAAATTAACTGGTAATCACTTTTTGATATGAGATTAAAGAATTATACTATAAGTGCAATATTGTTATTTATTGCGATTAGTAGTTTTGCCCAAATGCCTAATTGGGTAAAACGAGGTACTCCCAATTCAACTAGTGGTAAATATTACTATGCCATGGGGCAAGGTAAAACTTTAGAAGAAGCAGTATACACAACCGTTAAAAGCGGTGCTAAATTGCAGGGTTTTACTGCAATAACCGATCAAAGCCTTGAGCGGAGCCTAAAAATTCAGAACAATAAACGAACTACTAAGCACAATTCTTTAGGAACTGTAAGCTTTGAAGATAAAAAGGTTAATATTTTTATTGCAGAACAATATTTTGATTATTCCAACAATGTTTATCATGTTTTGATAGGTTTTAGCAAAAATGAAAATATTCAATCTCCACTTAAACCTTTAGCATGTAATACAAATGCAATATGGCGCTCGGCAATAGTACCTGGATGGGGGCAGTTTTATAAAAAACAATCTCTAAAAGGAGGAGTGATTATTGGTAGTTTCGCGGCGCTTGCAGGATCAAGCATCTATTTTGAAAACAAACGAACATATAATAGCGACCGAATTCAAGAAACAACCAACATAACTATTGCCAAAGAGTATAAAAGCAGGGCAGATAATTATGCCACTTATCGCAATGTATCAATAATAGGGGCTTTGGGTGTATATGTATTCAATATTATTGATGCTGCTGCATCTAAAGGAAACTTATATGCTGATAATAAATCCCGCAACTGGGAACTGTATGCCGATAATTTTAACAATCAAACAACGTTAGGTGTTTCAATAAAATTTTAAACGAATGATTAAACAAATAAAACCTTTTTTGCTAATTGTTAGCTTAATAACTAGCATCCTTTTTACTTTTATTACATGTCAGGAAGATGATCCTTTAATAGTAACTGGCAATATTGAAGGTGCTGTTAAAAACAATGAAAGCAACGAATCATTATCTGATGTTAAAGTTACTTTACAAAGCACAGGTCAAACTACTTCTTCAGGCCAATCAATACTTACCGGAACCAGTGGAAATTATACATATAAGGATATTGAAGCAGGAGCATATTCGCTAATATTTGAAAAAAATGGATTTGAAAGCAACAACATCAACTTAACTGTTATTGCAGGAAAATCAGTTAGCGGAGATGTATCTTTAATACCTATACAACCAGAGCTTGAGATATCTGTAACAAGTCTTGATTTTGGCTCCAACGAGAATTCACTTCCAGTTGCAATTACTAATAATGGAAAGGGATCTTTAGAATGGTCAATAGCTGAAAGTGTTGAGTGGCTTTCTGTAAATCCAGTTTCAGGAAAAGTAACCACTGATGTTAATAATATTGTTATCACGGTTAACAGATCAGGCTTAGAACAGGGTAACTACCAGCAATCTATTTCAATAGTTTCAAATGGAGGTAATGCAACCATTAGTGTTATTATGAAAGTTGAAGGCGGAGCATTAGCTGTGTTTCCAAACGATATATCTATTGCTGCAGATGCATCTACGGCATCGTTCCAAATTACAAATTCAGGAACTGAAGCTATAACATATACAGTTTCATCAAACAATACATGGCTTAAAACAGATCAAACAACCGGCACAATCGACAATGAAATTGATTTAGTGAATATAACTGTTGATAGGACCGGAATAGAATATGGTGTGCATAAGGGGATGATTTTAATAACATCAAGTGAAAATTCCGTAATTGTAAATGTTACCCTAACAGTTGCCGACCCAAATGTTCCTTTGTTAAGTTTATCAGCGTACAATATTAATTTTGGTTCTAATGAAACTGAAAAAATACTAATCCTGTCAAATGCAGGTGGTGCAAGTTTAAGCTGGAGTGTAATAAACAATATTCAATGGCTCAATTTGCCTCTTAACTCAGGTACGCTTGATCCTAACTCTGGTGAAGAATTACAGTTAACCATTGATCGTTCTATTTTGGCACCTGGACATTACGAAGGACAATTGCAATTTTCCTCAAATGGCGGCAATACCCCTGTTGATGTTATTATGGATGTAGAAGCTACCCCTATTTTATCGTACAACCCGACGGAATTAAATTTTACGACCTCAAATGCATCACAAAGTTTTGAAATCTCAAATACGGGTAACGGCGAAATAAATTGGAATTTGGAAAAAAACAAAGATTGGATCTCTCTTTCGCCAACTTCTGGTAATAATCAAGGTACCGTAAATGTTACTATTGATTATTCGCAATTGGAATTCGGGGAGTACAGTGGGCAAATTACCATAAAAACTGACAATGCCGGAGACGGTATTGTTTATATTCATGCCAATAATCCGCAACCTAGTGCTCCAACTGTTACAATAAGTGCAGCCACTAACATTACAACAAATGCTGCCGATATTACAGGCAATATAACCTCATTGGGTTCAAAAACAAAAAATAATAATGCTTCAAGAACCTATGCTAACAATTCATTATATTCAACTAATTCCAACAATTATTTCCCTACCCTAAAAGGATCAAAAAACGTAATCCAATATGGTCATTGTTGGTCAACATCACAAAATCCAACTGTTGACGACTTTAAAACAAATTTAGGATCAACTTCTGAACTAATTGACTTTCAAAGCTTATTATCTGATCTAACTCCAAATACAACTTATTATGTACGTGCATATGCCATAAATGCTGAGGGAACTGCATATAGCTCGCAAATTAGTTTTAATACTGAGGAAGAATACGTAGCTGCACCCGAAGTTGAAACGGGTGAAATAAGCAATATTGAAACTACTACAGTTAGTATATCCGGGAATATTATTTCCGTTGGTTCATCAAATGTAATTCAACATGGACATTGCTGGTCTTTAACTCAAAACCCAACAACATCTAATTATAAATCAGCCCTAGGTTCAACTTCTGAAGTTGGTGTATTTTCAAGCTCAATAGCTAATTTAACTCCCAATACAACCTATTATTCACGTGCTTATGCTACTAATGAAGAAGGAACTTCTTATGGATCACAAATAAGTTTTACAAGCAATGAAGAGTATATAGCTCCACCTGAAGTTACAACTATGGAAACTCAAAATATTACTTCAAATGCTGCCGATATTACGGGGAATATAATTTCCATAGGATCGTCAAGTGTTATAACTTACGGACATTGCTGGTCAACAAGTGCAAATCCAACCGTAAATAATGAGACAACAAATTTAGGGGTAAGTTCACAACCTACTGAATATATTAGTTTAATAACTAATTTAACCCAAAATACCACCTACTATGTTCGGGCATATGCAATCAATAGCGAAGGTACAGCGTACAGTGAGCAGGTAAGCTTTAATACGGTTGAACTATCAGTTGACATAACTGCACCTACCAACTCAACACAATGGACAGCAGGCGACACTGAAACTATTTTATGGGACGATAACTTTAGTGATTATGTTAATATTGAGTTATATAAAAGTAATATTTTCCAAATATCTATTAGCTCATCAACAGTAAGCAACGGATCATTTGTTTGGAATATTCCTATGGATTTACAAGAAGGTAGCGATTATAAAATTAAAATAACAAGTACTGCAAATTCATCAGTTTCTGATTATAGCGATAATTTTTCGATTTTAGCCATGGATGAGTATGGTAATGGTGCCGACGGAGTATTTACTGGTGGAGAATTAAACCGCAATAGAGATTACTATTTTTCTGAAATTAATATGCAAAGTGGTGCTGTAATGAATTTTACCGGTGAAGGCAATGGAGGCATTTATGTACAAGGTAACTTTACACTGGCTACTGGAGCTACAATAAATATGCGCAAAGGCGAAAATTTAAATGCTGGAGATTTTACTTTTAAAGGATACTCCCGCAGTCTAGGCGAAGGCAATGTGACTCCAGGTGCTGCAGGTACTGGTGGTAATGGAACAACAGGTAGTGGATACACAGGTGGTGCTGGTGGTAATGGAGGGTACGATAATAACGAAGGTAATAATGGAGGTGCCGGAGGAACAACACTCCAATGCACTGCCAGTGGAGGCTCTGGTGGTAATTTTCCATCAAATGATGGCAGTAATGGTTCACAGTGTACTTATGGAACCTACACCTGGGGCGGAGGCGGCGGAGGCGGTGCTGCCGGATCAAATGGATTAAGTGCTGAAAAAGTAGCTTTTGTGGTTGCCGGAAATGTATCGCTTCAAGGAATCATAAATGGGAAAGGTAGTGATGGAACAAATGGCGGTAATGGTGGTAATGGAGCATATAGTAAAATGCGCGGTACCGGAGGCGGTGGCGGTGGCGGCGGTGGAGCCGGTGGCAATGGAGGTGCTGTTTACATTTTCACAAAAGGTAGTTTTACTAACAATGCTACAACAATTCTTAGTGGTGGCAGCGCTGGAGCCGGTGGTACGGGTGGAACAAAAGGAAGCGTAGCTACAAGCTATCCTGAAGGTGCCTATGGTTCTGATGGTTCGTCCGGTATCAATGGTAGCAATGGCATAATAGAACGCATTCAAACTAACTAACAATAATTTTAGCATATCGCTAATTATAACACCAAAGTAAAACGCTGCGTGCTATTAATATATGCGCAGGGTTTGCTTTTAAATTTTTTTAAATAAAATTCTTAAGCAATACTTGTGAAAAATATAATCTTCACCATACTTATATTTACAGTAATTGGCACTAATGGCCAATCGTTCGACGATTTTAAAAAGCAAACCGATGCTAAATTTACAAGCTTTAAAGATGCATCAAATGCAAAGTTTGAAGCTTTCAAAAAAGTGTCGTGGCAAAAGTTTGAAACCTTAAAACTTGAGCATTTTGCTTTTGAATCAAAACCATATGAAATTCCTGAAGCTCCTGTTCAAACCGATCCCATACCGCCCACACCTATATTTAATGAAGATATAGAACCCGTGGTGGTGCCCGATCCTTTGCCAAATAATGATATAATATCCCGATTAGATCCTGAGTTTAAAAGCAACTTAATAAAAATTGCAGACTACTGCAATTACAAAGTCGAGGTCGATTATTTCGATGTTCCCATTCCATTTTATTATCATGAATTTAATTTTAAATTAGATTCAATAAATGGCATCCACTTTAACAAGGCTGTTAATCAGATTCAGAAATTTGATAAAGAAATTAATAAAATAATTCTTTATCAACTTAAAAACTATGTTGCCCTTATGAAGCTAAATGACTGGGCTTTAATTCAGTTAGCATTTAAAACCGGACAAGCTGTTTTTAAAAATGATAATAAAGCCAGAGTGTTTGCATGGGCAATGCTTAGTTTAATGAATTATGATTGCAAATTAGCTTTTACTCCCGAAGGGGTATTGGCAATTGTTGTACAAGCAAATGCTGAATTGTGTTGGGAATATCGTCTAATCATAGACGAAAATGCTTACTTTTTTGCCACGCTTAGCAATGATGAATACCAATTAGTATTGGAACAATCAGTATATACCTACGATGAAAATCCGTTTAATGCAAGCGAGCCTTTTTCCATTCTTTTTGATAAGGCTCCAAGTATTAATACAAAACTAACTGAAAAAGCACGCAGCACCCGAACACATGAGTTCAATATGGCCTGTGATGTTAGTTATGTTAAAATGCTGGAAACTTTTCCAAAATTTTCACACGAAATATATTACAGTATACCTCTCTCTGAAAAAACGCTGCAACATACACGCAAGCAAATAATGCCTTATATAAAAGGGAAAAGTGAATACGACGCCGTAAGCTTTATACTAAATTTTGTTCAATTTGGTTTTCCTTACCAGTTCGACAAAATTCAGTTTGGAGTAGGTGATCGGCCACAGGCAGCAGAGGAACTTTTTTACTATCCGTATAGCGATTGCGAAGACCACTCAGCGCTTTTTGCCCAATTGGTTAAAGAGTTTGTAGGAATTGAAGTGGCGGGCATTCTTTATAGAACTCATGCAACTACTGCCGTTAAATTCTCTGGTCCTCAAAATTCAGGCGAACATTTACCTGCACCTTTTCAGGATTTTATTGTGTGCGATCCCACTTATATTGGTGCTGAAATAGGCTTAAGTATGCCTCAATTCAGAGGGGTTACTCCTGAAAAGATATGGAAGGTGAAATAAGCTACATTTTTCTGTCAGTTATTTTATTAAAAGTTATATGAAAAGATTCTTGATATTAAGCATAATTATTTTCCAAGAAATCAATGAGTTGAGGAAGATTGAATAAAAAACTTCAAAAAATCACTGTATTTACGGGAACTTTTGAAGCATTTATTACGTAAATTCGAGGGATTCTAACAATAAGTAAGCACTATTTTATTTTCTCACAAAGTAGTATTAAATAAAAAAAATGAGAACTAATTATTCTCACATTAGTATTCTTATGGCAAAAAAGAACAGTTATTCAAAACTTTTTAAAATATCTCTTATTGGTATTTTACTATTGAGTGTTATTCCTAGTTTGTTTGGTAAAACTCCAACAGTTAATTTAATTTATCCTAATAGCGAAACATTTTCAGTTGGGCAAACCATAAATTTTCAATGGAGTTCAACCAATCAGAACCACTATGGAATTTATTTATACAAGGGTGGAACCACTGAAAGTCATCAAATATCTCGGATTAATATAACCAATGGTAATAACGATTATGGTGTTCAGAGTTATTCTTGGACAATTACAGAAACGGTATTAGATGAACCTGGTGTAAATACCTACACCCTTAATGGTGATGATTACAAATTTAAAATTGTGATTTGGGATACCGATGATGCTGCAACTGCAACTCCGATTGGCGATTTCAGTTCTAGTTATATCACCATAAATCCAAAACCTATTGTTACCGATGTAAGTCCTTCAGATGCTATTCTAGGGGAATCTGAAACATTTACAATTTCAGGAACTAACCTAAACAACGATATGGTATATTATATTGACAATTTTGGTTCGGGAACTGTAGATGCGAGTAGTTACTCGACTTATAAAAAGTTTACCATAGCATCCAGTGATAATTGTGGAATAAAGTATGGTGAGATAAAAATGGAATCGGGTGGAGAAGTTTTAAAAGATTTTGAAGTAGCAGTTTACTTTCCCATTCCATCAAATTTTACAGCTACTGCTAATGGTACCTCTCAAATTGATTTAAGTTGGAGCAGCGTTTCAAATGCCTATCAATACAAATTATATCGAGCAAATTCGTCAAATGGAATAAAAACAAATATTTACACAGGATCAAATAATTCATATAGCAATGTTTCATTAAGCGAGAATACAACTTACTATTATTGGGTGCAGGCCTGTCAAGCAGGGAATCAGAATTCTTGCTCAAGTCAATCAGCTTACGAAAGTGCCACAACGGGTCAAGCGGTAAGTAATCATGCGCCCGATAATCCTTCATTCCGACCTTTGCCTAGTGGTTTTCAGTACACGGTTAATGCTGCTTCAAGCATTCCAATTAAGAGCAGTTCCGATCAAGATGGCGACCAAACCAAAGTTCATATGTGGTGTGCAAATTCAGCGAATCCTCAAAATAATCAATATATCTCGTCGTACAGCACTTCTGTGCAAAATTACAATCTTCCAATAACTTTTACAGTTTCGGGTGATCAAACGGTATATATTCAATCTTTTGATATTAATGGAGCAAGCAGTGATATCATTCATCATATTTATTCTATTCAAGAAGAAAATACCGATGAAAATCCATTAGTTGCTTCATTTATAAGTTTTCCAGATCAGGCTACTGAAAATCAGTCACTTGATTTTACAGTACAATCAGGAACCGATCCGAATAACGACCAGACGAAAGTAATGGTGTGGGCTAGTCATTCAAATTACACAGAAGCAAGTGCCTATGCAACTGCTTTTGCTAATGGCGGGCAACAATTCACCATTCCTTTAACTTTTTCTCAGGAAGGAACCGAAACGGTTTATTGCCAAACCATGGACGAAGATGGTAATGTGAGTTCGATTACAAGTCGTTCGATAAGTGTAATCAGTGGAACATCAGAAATAACCGAAGTTCAAATAGCTTACTTAACCTTAACAGCTGCAAATATTGTTGAAACTTCATCAAATATATTCTCACTAAGCGGAAATGTAATAGCCAACGACATTATTCAATTTACAGGAACTGTGGTTGCCGATTTAAATGATTTACGTATTTCGGGAAATGGTAGGGTTTATTTATCGAACATACCAAATTTTAATACCGATGTTGACCTTTACAATGGTTCATTTGAATACGATATACCCAATAATTCCTCGGAATTAATAGCCGTTGGGCTAGATGAGGCAAATGAGCTATTAACCATGGCAAATCTGCCAGTTTATATCGATCGTATTTCACTTTTAAGCGATGGGATAAATATTACAGGGAATGTAGAATTTCCTTATTTGTTGGGTTATGCAAGAGCCGAAGTTACGGAGCTTCAGATTACAAAATCGAAGGGTTTGGAACTGGTAGGCGAAATGGAAATTAATGAAATTCAGGCTTCAGGCTTTAAGCTTAAGGAAATGAAATTTGCCTTTAATACCATAACAGATGAGTTTTCGGGCAATGGAAAAATTGAAACAGCTTTATTTAAAGCAGGAGCAAATATTAGTATTTTAAGTACGGGTATCGATGAAATAGGTATGTTTCTTAGTTTAAGCAATCCTTATCCTCTAGGTACAACTGGATTGGCATTGTCAGGATTAACTGGAAATATTTCAAACATTCAGTCGCATCCAAATCCACCCATGATTATAACTTTTGGAACCAGTTTAACTGCAGTTGGAACGCCTCCTGAGGTTTTGGAATTAAAAGATGTTTCTCTGACTTATCAGTTTGGAACCAGTTTGAGTGGAAATGGAACCTTTAAAGTGTTAGGAAAAGAAACTGCAAGCGCTGGTTTTGAAGTTCGCGAAGGGCTTTTTAAAATTTATGCAGAAGTGAATTTTTATGATGTAATAAATGCAGCCATCGAAGCTGGTATTGTTGCAAACGAGAATAACAGTGTGGATGTTTTTGCCAAATTTTCGGCTTCCATGCAATTGCCCGATGGCGAAGGATTCCCTTACAGCTGGATAGACCCGTTTGTTAGCCTGCCTTATACCTTTGCCAATTTTGAAAATATCTTGTATAATACGGAATTATCGGGAAAAGGGATGGTCGATATTTTTATTTTTGATGCAGAATTCAGTTACCTATTAACTTATTCTAATGGAGTAATTCATAAGGAATTTGCAAAAAATTATAGCTTATTTACAGGCAAAGTGTTTATTGGAAAAGAAAACAAAGCGCTAAAATTTGAAACTCCATCAAAGAGTTTGTCTGACTGGAATAGCCCTGAATACAATCGATTTGAGGGACAAAGCTTGATCATTGACCCTAAGGATTATAGCGATTCAAAAAATGCCAAAGGTGAAATCATTCAGGATTTTATACTTTCAGGTAGCGTTGAAACACTGGTGGTTAGAGTAGAACTGGAATCAGGTGATCCAAAGCCAGAATATTCCATTACAACACCTTCGGGATTACTTGTTAATGCTGATAATATAAATGAGTTTGAAGATTATAGTTATTCAGTAAATAATGACAATAATGGTGTTTACTATACAATCAACAATGCTGAAGCGGGAGCATGGATACTAACTTTAATTGACAATGGTAAAACGCAGTTTGCCGATATCTTTGGAACCGAAGATGAGCCCGGAATCATTATAAATGGCATTCAAAAAACAGGAAACGACGTAGCAGTTTCATGGGTGGATGATAATCCAAATTTTGATGGACAAATTTCATTGTATTACGATTATAACAACAGCGGAATTGATGGGTCATTAATAGTTTCGGGCCTAAGTGAAAACGACGAGACAGATTCCTTTACGTTTGATGTTACTGGTTTTAGCCCCGGCGAATATTATGTTTATGCCATAATGTTCGACGAAAATGGGGTTCCTGTAACTAGTTATAGCAATGAACCTTTTGTAGTACAGGGTAATATATCAGCACCCACAAATTTGGTTTATTCCTTAAATACTCAGAACAATATTGAACTTGATTGGGAGCTGATAGCTGATGGAAACGATTATGAATATATGTTGTATTACGAAAAGGAAGGTGAAGTTTCTTTTGGTTCACAAAATATTAATACTGGTAATAATAGTAGTTCATATACATTTTCAACTTCAGATGAGGCCTATGCTTATCAGTTTATGGTAGTTGCTAAAAATGCAAATGGTGAATTAGGGCAGGCTTCTAATTGGATAGCCATAGATTTAGCCAGACATCAAACCATAGAATTGAATCAGGGCTGGAACTTAATCGGATTAAGCATTGAGCCTACCGATCCTTCAATTTCAAAAACTTTTGAGTCCTTAAGTGATAAATTACTTCAAATTAAGGATGAAACAAAATCGTATGATCCGAATTTGCCTGATTACCTGAATACATTGGAGAATGTTGAAAATGGAAAAGGTTATTGGATAAAATTAAGTGAGGCTGGCCAATTAACAAGTAGAGGTAAGGGAATAGAATTGTTAGATTTTGAAATAGCCTTGCACGAAGGTTGGAATTTAATAAGTTATCCCGCTCAATATTCAAAGGATATCGAACAAGCTTTAGTAAGTATTTCGGGAAAAATTGTTCAGGTTAAGAATGTTGAAAATTCTTACGATCCTTTATTGCCCGAGCATTTAAATACGCTCAAAGAATTAAAACCTGGTGAAGGTTATTGGATAAATGTTAATCAAGATTGTGTTTTAACCTTCTAATTTTAAAGTCTTATGAATTATAAATTATATATCAAATCAGTATTAGTAATTTTTGCAATTGTTTTTGCGCAAATAAAACTTCAGGCACAATGGGGAAAAATTGAAGCTGTTCAACCGTTTTCAAGTGTAAGCTCATTGCCTATTATGGATGTAACTCAAGATTTGCAAAACAATGTTTACGTTTTTAGTGGTAATGGTGGTGGTACTGTTAATTTAGCTAAAATAGGGCTTAATGATAATCTTATTTGGCAAACAAACACTTCTTATACTACCGATGCATCGAATTATGTTGATGTATATGCACGACATGTTGAGGTTTTGTCAGATAACAATGTTGTAATTGTAGGAAATTATAGACTAGTCAATGGTGGAAGTATTAGTTTTGGAAATAGCATTAGTATTTCAACGGCGAAAGATCGTGGTGAAAATATTTTCATTGCGCTTTATAATGATCAGGGAGTAGCTCAATGGGCAAAACAAATTGATATAGGAAGTAGCAATGCAGGTGATTATGTACATGCATTTACCACCAATGTTGATAATAATATTTATGTTGCTGGTGGATGTTATGGCAGTGGTGATAATTACGAATATATTTATGGATTTGATAAGTTCGGAGCAAGTGAAGGAAACATTACATGGGATGGCTCTGATCCAAGTTTTAATTATTCAAATATACCTACTGTAAATGATATTTATGTTGATGATATTGAACGTGTTTTTATCACAGGCAGTATTGGTCAGGGGTCAACAGAATTTACCACTACAAATACTTTAACAGCAAGTGGGGGATCCGATATTATTGTGGCCAGTTTCAATTCCTTAAGTAAAACAAATTTGGCTTGGGTGAAAAAATACGGATCAAGTAATAGCAATATTGGTGATCAGTATTATGAAAAGGGATTAAAAATTGTTGGAGATAATCTGGGAAGCGTTTACGTTATTGGAAATTTCTCTAAAACAACTTCATTCGGAAGTATTACATTAAGCGCTCCTGATGCATCAAGTGTTACCAATATGGTTGATATGTTTGTTTTAAGACTTAGGAGTAATGGTGGTGAAGAAAAATGGGCTAAAAGAGCTGGCGGTGGAGCAAGAGATACTGGAGTTGGAATTCAAGTAGATGCTAATTCAAATGTTTATGCTTATGCCTATTTAAATAACTACTATGATGTTACCATTGACAATTATACACCAAGTTTTCCTGTTCAAGAACTTCCTGTTTATCTGAAGTATGATAAAGAGGGAAATATTGTTTGGTATAAAGAATTACCTGCAATAACGAGCGATTGGTATGGTAAAAATTTATTAGATAGTAAAAATGGTTCAGTAGGTATTTGGAGAGATGGAGTAATTTATAATGTTACGGATAGCACAGCGCTTACTTTAAATTATCCTGCAGCTTTGCAAAGCAATGTTGAACTTTCTCCAAAATTAAAATGGACCAGCTCCTTAAGTAATGAAAAATATAGAGTTCGTTTGTTTGTCGCTGATAATTTAGAAACGGCTCTTGTTGACGAACTTATAGATACAACCTTTTATCAATTGGGTGAATTAGATCGTGAAAAGGAATATCTTTGGAGTATAAATAATGAATATAGCAATGTATTAACTGATACTGGAAGATTTACCACCCGCGGATTATCTGTAATACTTGACAATTATGGTTTTTATAGCGATGCCAATGTAAGTCCAAATACCGAAAATCCCTCTAACTATTTACATAAAGAATTACCAATCCGGTTTAAGATTTCAATAAATAATGAATTAACACAAAATTTAGCAACTACTACAGCTACGCTAAGTTGTAGCACTGCAGGAGTAACGGTTAATGATAATTCAGTAGGTTTTAATAACATCATTTCAGGTTCGTCAGGCTGGAGTGTCGATGAATTTGAAATTATTGCAGATGCCGCTGTAACAGCAGGTACTTTGCTCGAATTTGAAATATCAATACAGGATCAAATTATTTCAGGAGGCCCATGGGTAAGTACTATTTCTTTTCCAATTGCTCCCTTTGAAAATGGTATTATAGTATTAGATGATGATGCAAATCCGGATAGTAATGGCGATAATGACGATATTCCAGAACCTGGGGAAACGCTAGAATTACTACCAACAATAAATAATATTTCTGCATTTTCATTCGCTAAAGTTGAGGGAAAACTTACATGTAATCAAGATTTTATCGATATCTGGAATGGAGTTAATGGCGGAAGTGGTTATGTTTACGATCATTGGAAATACAATATGTTATCGAATGTTCAAACAACCGTTGATGCCTTACAAATAAACATTCTACCAGCTTTTGATTTTGTTTTTGATTATCCAGAAAGTGCAGCCATGCAAGAATTAAACTTCTCGTTGGTTATTGAAGGACGCTATGAAGATAATGAAGGACCTTTAATGAAATGGGCAACTCAATTTGTATATAACGAGGGGATTGAGGCACCACCAGAACTTGTGGAAACCACACCCAGCAATAATTCCATAGATATTTCTGTGGATAGTAATTTTGAGCTTGTTTTTGATAGCGAAATTACTGCTGATTCAGGAAAATTTATTCATATTCATCAGGCTTCAAGTACAAATGTAATTTCTATTGCTGTGCAAACTGATCAGCTTACAGTGTCAAATGCAACAGTTACTATAAATCCGCTGAACGATTTAATGGGTGGAACAGCATATTATATCCTTGTGGATCAAGGAGCTTTTAAAGGAAATTCCGGATCTGCTTTTGCAGGAATTGATAGTCCAGAAATATGGAATTTTACCACTTTGCAGAACGATCCACCAGCTGCTCCACTGAATGTTAGTACAGAAGTAATTTCATCCAGTGAAATTAACATAAGTTGGGATGCAAGTGAATTGGCTGATAGCTACCAGATATTGTCTTGTGATGAGAATACGGTTTATGCATCGTTGATAAATGAAACCAATTTTACCGTAAGTGCTTTAGATGAGTCAACCTCTTATGATTTTGTGGTAAAAGCAGTTAATGTAGCTGGAGCTTCTGGAGTATCAGATTGTGTTGCCGCAACCACCCAGTGCGAACATCCATGGGGAGAGCCGGTGATTTATCCAAACAGTACAACAGCCTACGGAATTGTAACTATCGAAGGAGAACAAGCTGATGCTAGCGATTTGGTGGCTGTTTTTGTAAATGATGAATGTAGAGGGATAAGTTCGGTTACCATAAATAATAATACGGCTTATGTTACCATAAATATTCAGGGTGAAACAGCTGAAGAAGTCCATTTCAAAATATGGGATGCAAGTACATGTGCAGCCTTAAATGTTGGTTTAATGGTGCAATCAAATCCTGGGGGTAATTTAGGATATCCACCAAATTATTTATTAATAAATGCTTCGGATTGTGAGCCGATAAATGTAGATATTGATAAGCAAATTTGCCAAGGAAGTTCCTTTGAATTTGGAACTCAGGTTTTAACCGATGCTGGATCATATACCGAGATATTCACATCACAGAATGGTTGCGATAGTACGGTAAATTTAGATTTATTTATTGTTGAAATAGATACCACTTTTCTTACAGAAACCATTTGTGAATCGGAATCATTTATGGGAGCATCTGAATCTGGAATTTATTGGTTTACTGAAACTTCTGCAATGGGTTGCGACAGTGTAATCCAAGTCGATTTAACAGTAAATGCTATTGATACTATTTCTGTTTCTCATTCTATTTGTGAGGGTGAAACTTATAATGGCGAATCAGAAGCGGGCGTATATTGGATATCAGAAACATCAATTTTAACAGGTTGTGATAGTATTATAGAACTAGAATTATCAGTGAATGACCTGCCTTTTATTATGGCCGCTTGTAATAAAGATACTATTGATGCTGGCGAAGAGGTTATGGTGACTGTAGTTTATTCCGATTCATCAGATTTCTTTACTTATTATCCAACCACCGACACCTTAATTGTCCACGGTGTAACTAGCCTTGATGGATGCTATAATTCCGATGCGGTTCAGATAATTGTGCGAGGAGGAACAAGTGTAGGACAGTTTGCGGCAAATGCTATCCTAATCTATCCAAACCCTGTATTTAATAAATTAACCATAGAAACAAATAGTGATTTTCAAGAGGCATTAATAAACATAAGCAATTCTGATGGAAAACGTATGTATAGTGGAAAACTAAAAAATGCTACAATTCAACATATCGATGTATCAAATTATAATTCGGGAGTTTATTTTATTCAACTAACCAGTGCAGAAAAGGTAGTTGTTCGAAAAATTATTGTGGAATAGAAAATGTATTGATTTTTATAAGATGACTTTAAAATACCTTTTGCTTGCTTCTATATTATTTATAGTACTATTTATAAATGATATAGAAGCTTCATATGTTTCTTTATATTCTTCGGATACCACAATAACCGTTAAAAACTGCATAAAAGAAACAACCATTAGCAATGGAAGTAAAACATCAACCCAAAAGGAGTTCTTAGATTGCTTTTGGGAAACAGGAACTGATACCATTATTAGTATTGAAAATTGCCTTAAAACTACAAAGATCTCAAAATTGGGCTATGAACGAACAATAACAGAAAAATTACCCTGTTTTTGGGACGATGCAACAATAACTGCGGACACCTTTTTATTACCAGGCCATAATGGTAAATGGAGACTCAATATTAATACCCGATATGAGAAAAATGGTGAAACAAAAACAGGATGGTCGTCAGATGGAATTTTTGAACAAGAGGCTTATCGAGCTGGTTTAGATACGGTAGCTAAAATTAAATATTCATCATCGCATCCTGTATTTAAACAATATGTGTATTACGAACAGTATAAGGATGAGGTTTTTTCAAAGCGGGACACAAGCATAGATATCGAGCTAATGCTTAAAAATGTGAATGAATTAAGAGCTGATGGATGTAAGTGTGGTAGTAAAATTATGTATGGCACAACTCCCTTAAAGTGGAGCTCAAAACTTGAGCAAGTTGCTTTTTTATATGCAAAAGATATGTACGAAAGAGATTTTTATAGCCATACTTCTCCCGAAGGTGAAGGCCCTGGTGATCGTTTGGCTAAACAGAAAATAGAAGCAAGTTGTGGTGAAAACATAGCTCAAGGTCAAATGAATGGTGAAAAAGCCTTTCGAGCTTGGATAGAAAGTCCTGGGCACTGTGAAAATATGATGTTAAGCAGGTACACATATATTGGAGTTGCAAAATATATGGATAGATATTGTATGTTGTTAACTACTCAAATAAAAACAAAGCAATAGTGATATATATAGCTAAGCTCCTTGTATTAATTAGTACTGTTTTAAGTTTGAACACCATTCAAGCACAAAACAAACAAAGTGTAGTTGATACTTATGTCAAACAAGTTACTTCCGATAATTATGTCCGCTTACGGCATGGACCTTTTGAAACAAATTTTAATGCACAAGAAAATGCCATTGTATTCTTTGTGAGTGATGCAAATTCAGATTTGGATCAGAATTATGGAGTCCTTTATAACGCTGAGATAGATGATTTTGAAAAATTTGGATTTAATACCATTGATTTAACTTATGGTCAAGGTGTGTTGGCTGTATTTTTCGAAAATTTGGATGGAGGCATCGATACGGAAATGATTGTAATTTATGAGAGTGCTTGCCGATCATTTTATGCTGATGGGGGTTATGCTGGTATTAAAATGGATTATCAAACCAGAGTATTTAAATATGAGCACAAAAATAAACAACAAGAAATAACAGAGTATAAAGTGCTGGGCGAATTGTTGACCGTAAATGGACCGCAAATTATGGGGACACAATTTGAAGAGAAATTAATAGGTAGGAATCTGATATTTTCTTTTGAGAAAGCTTTGGGAGTTACAAATTCTGTGGCAAGAGTTAAAAAGAGAATTGAGTATTTAAGAACTGCAAGTCTATTAAAATAAACCTTCAAAATACCTGCTTTTATAAACGAATTTCAAGAAAATCATGCATAGAATGAAACACGGGAACTTGTTTTTTTTATTTGTTATTAGTTTGCTTTGCTAACAAATATTGAAGCTTGCCAGAAATAAACGCTCTCTCTCCCAAGTTTCCACATTTTTTACCAAATTCGGGTTTGTAATAAACATTAAGAGCTTTATAAAAAAGAAAATTTAGTATTAAAAAATTTACAAACGCTATTGTTAGTATCCATATTTTTTCTACACATTAAATTTTAATGTTTATACGTATGGTTAGGTTTTTGTGCTTTATTATCCGCTATCTTTCCGTGTGTTGGGGCAGCCATACTCTTTGACAAGTTCTGGTTTATGCGTCAGCTTTTTGAGCGACTTGGCAATGTGTATGGGAACGAAGGGCTGTCATAGTTACTAAACAAAACTGAACATAAGGTGATATAATTTTAAATCTTGTTTGTCATTTGTTAAATGAGTTGAGCTGTAATGAAATTCAAAGTTGTCAATAAAATTTTCTTTTTGCAGAAAAGAAGTGGTAGCAATCTGCGTAAAATTATTCTTTAACAGGTAATTGATATCTTCAATATTGTTATGAATATCCAAAGAATCAATTACAAAGCCAAGCATGGCATTTATTTTATAATGAGATGAATATTTACCTGTAATAAATCTATTAATTCCATTATTAATATATTCATAATTCAAGCCCGACGTTCCCCGACGTGCCTTTTGGTCTAAACGTTTACATTCAATAATATAATATTCGTCCTGATTATAAAAAGTATTTGGAGAAAAAATTCGGATGTCAGTTCTTCCTGTGGAATTTGATTCTGGAACTTCAGGAAGTACAAAATAATTGAGGTTAAGTGATTTCTTAATTTCAGGATTATTTATGTAATTATTAACAATAATATCACGGATTCCATTTTCATTGTTTAGAGGAACTTCTTTCTCATCCTTTTTTAGCATAAAATAACAAGAAGTAATTTTACAAAGAATAAGTTCAAATTCCTTATTGTACACTTCTCCATTATAAAGGAAATTTGATGCGTCTAACTCATTCTCCAGCATACTTTCTCCTCCCTGTTTTAAGGATAGCATCCATGAATTCATCTACATCTTGATAACCTATAGCTGCATGCCAAAGTCGCTTCTCATTAGGTTTAAAAATATAGAAATGGTCTTTTTCAAACCCGCGTAAATCTTTCTGCACAAACAATTTGTCGGTTATCTTTTGCGAAGAAAGTTTAATTGCCATTTTCAATAAATCTTCTTTGCTTTTATCTATCCAAACTACCGCATCTTGATTTTCAGATTTCGACACAACTTTAAAGAACATACCGACAATTTGTTTCGAATGCCAGATTTCAACAATGAATTGATGAGTATCAGTACTTAGTGATTTTGAAAAACGTTTTAAAAATAATTCAGCATAATTCTCTAGTTCATTATCCTCAAATTCAAAAGATTTAAAATGTTCTATGCTAGCATTGTGCCCCATCTGAATAGGAATAACAACTTTATTAGCATAGTCAAGTAAAGACTTTTCCTTATCTGTGAAATTAAATGAATCTAATACCAAAATATCTAATTCGTCTTTTTGTTTCTGAATAACTCTATGTCTAGCACCTACAACACTCACGAAACAGTCAGCTTTTGCTTTATTAATTAAGTCTTCTAGTTCATAAACTTTATCACTAAGCTTTTTACTATCAATAAATGGTATTTCCCATTTCTCATCATGAACCTGTTCTCTTTCAATTCCAGCAGAAGAGAATGAATTTAATGCATAGTAGGAGAACAATGATGAATTTAATATCGACGACATTATTTTAAGGCGATAGATATTTTCTTCTTGATATGTTTTGATTGCAGTTAATGAGTCAGTAAAGACAACATCTTGTGAACACACAGCAGAAGTCATACGAAACTCATTTGAAAGCCCTTTCTTAAGCAATAACATCGGTGCAGAAAACAAATCTTTATTTCTTGGGCGATGGATTTTTATTTTAGACCAACAATCATTTAGCGATTGATTAACCCAATATGCCTGAATATTATTCTTATCTGTCTTTAGAAAAGGCTTTCCAACTAAATGAGTTGCATCATTCTCATCTTTTCCACCAATTGTAACTCCTTGACCTTTTAAATAGGAAGATTCATCGTTTGTTACATCTCCAATAGTTTTATAATCTTTTTTTAATCTGATTAACAGATTAAAATCTAAATATGAACCATAGACCAACGTTTTCAATAGCCAATCATGCTCTTTAAGCTTTTTTTGTTCAACTTTTTTATAATCACTACGTGATAGGCTAAAAACTTTGAACATTTTAAAGAACTTACTTGGCTTCAATGAAATATGTTCAATAATATTGTTGTCAGTATTTTCTTTTAAGGCACTCTTAAAAAACAAAACGACAGCAGGGGCTATTGCTCCTGATTTATCAAATACATCATGTCTTACAGGAGCAAGTTCAAATATCTGGCGTAAGTTGAAATTATCAAGAAAGTAACCACGGAAATCTTTACCGTTAAGATTATATAGGACTTTACTTGTTGCGATAAGAGCAACTTCTTTCTTTATTTCAAAATCACTTACGCGTAATAAAAATGCTTGAGCTATTTCATTGTTGCTGATGCTAGGAAGTTTTTGAAAACCTAATTCTTTTTCTCGTTTCTTTCTAATCTCAAGATAATTAATAAATTGTGCATCATCCCCTTTTCCTCTTTTCCAAGGTGGATTACCAATAATGTAATGAATATTTTGCGCCCTTAGAATTTTATTATATTCATGCCCTGTATTAAAAAAGTCTGCCTCAAAAAAGTTAGTATTTAATAATTTCGGAAACGTGAAAGTTTCTATGCTAGAAGGCTTTTGGTAATCCAATAGTGTTAGTTGAATAGAGAATATCGCAACCTGTATGGCTGACAAATTTTTATCTATTCCAAAAATATTATCAATTGCAAGTTGTCTTAATACCTCTTTGAATTCTTCCGAGTCCTCTTTTATATCTGGATTCAGACTAATATATCGTTCGATAATTTTCCTCAAAGTTTCTACCAAAAAAATTCCTGAACCGCAAGCAGGGTCAAGAACTTTACAATTATATTCGTACTGATTATTTTCGTGATACTTTTTAACGGTCTCATTTAAAATATAATCAACCAAAAAAAGTGGAGTATAATAAGCTCCTTCTTTTTCCTGATTGCTTTCTCCAATAAAAGATTCATATACATTACTTATGAACTCAATTGGAATAATGGAGAAATCGTAAAGTTTAAATAATGATTGCTGACCGTTACCTAAATCATCCTCATTCAATAAACTTATAATGGTATTCAGAGAATCTTGGTTTATATGCAGATATTCTGAGTCATCAAGCTTAAACATATCTCCATTAAATTTATTCTCTAAATACTTAAAGAATTTAATTGCATTATTTCTATTTGAGAGCAATGAACAAAAGTCATTATTTGACCAATGTTTTTCACTATCAAATCCAATTTTAATATTCCTGTCAATTAGATACCTTACAAATATTACTTTCCCGATTATTGCATTGGCAACATTTGGGAAAAGTTGATTTTTTGAAATCAATATATCCCTAGCCGCTTTAATATTCTTTAATAAATGATAGTCAACTCTACTTTCATATTTAAGCCAAGACTGATATTTATCCCAGGTTTTACCAGAAACAATTTCAAAATAATTAAAATCATTTAAACAATCTTCTCCTGCAAATAATTCTAAAGAACTCTTTTCCTTTAAATAACGGAATCCATTAAATATTTCAACGCTCTCATTATCAACAAAAATTATTATTGGAGATTCATTGAAATTCCATAATGCCTTATGAATTTTTTCTTTATTCTTATGAGAATCATAAAAGAGAATCAGAGGTTTGTTATCAAATACAAAAAAGGCATCGGGTTTAAGTTTTTCTTTTAATAGCTTTTCTATCCTGCTGGAAAAATTGCATTCTTCTTGCCACCTCTCATTAGCAGTAATAAATAAACCATTCTCTTTGTTTATTTTTAATGTTTCAAATATATCAAAGAGGTTTCTCATTTTACTTCCTGAGTTTGGCTTGAATTTTTCTTTGAAATAATTAAATCACCAATCTCAATATTAAGGGCATTTGCAATTTCTCCTAACATATCTAATTTGGGTTGTACTTTATTTGTACACCATCGAGAAACTGTAGTTTCATCTCGTCCTACTTTATCCGCTAACCACTTATTTGATTTCTCTTTTTCAGCAAGAGCCACTTTTATTCTATTTTTAGTCGTTACACTCATATTTATTAGAGTAAATTATCAAATAATTAGCATATCATGCAAATATATGAAAATCTTTTACTGTGCGAAAGGAAGAAGTAACTCTTTTATTAACAGAAGAAATAGCTTGTGGGTTTGAGTTAATAAATGTGTTGCTTGTGGGGCGGCTTTATCATGAAACATAACAAACAATAAAATACTTTTTGTTTGTTTTATCTCTGGAATAAGTAAGCATAAAACAAAGGGTTTTTATTGCCATAAATATACCCGTTATTAGCGATTGTGCCAAAAATTTTGTTAAGTAGTTTTTGAGACTTTGGTATAAGCAATCTGATTGCATAATTCCAGTCTGCCAATTGTATCAATGCTTTGTTTTGCCCTAAAGAGAAAACCACATAAGGGTAGAGGAGAGATAAGTCAATAACTTTTTTTGCTAGCTACATTTTAAAAAATAGAGTTGATAAAACCTTTTTAATTTTGTAAATTTATTTTCCGTGTAAACTATGTATAGTACTGAGTTAGTAACTTAAAAATATTATTTATGGATAATATTGAAAATATAATATGGGATACCATAACAAAAAGTGCCAAAAAACGATTTGATTATTCTGCTTTTGAAAAGCAGCTTGATTCACCAGATGAAATTATAATTGATGGAATTGTATTTATCATAATAGATGAATTTGCCAAAGGCGAATCAAAAAAACATGTGGTAACAAAAGTACTTCAACGTGCATTATTGAAAGGGCTAAAATGGAATGAGTTTGATATTATCCGTTTTGTTAACAACACAGAGCATCAATTTAAAGTTGAAATTTATACGGCAAATGTAGTATATCAAATGCTAAAAGATCATAAGGATATTAAAGAGGTTTTAACTACAGTAAATAAGATGCTTAATTAATATGACCATTATAGTAGTTTAAAATCCTTTAAAGCATTTACAAATAATCCAACGAATCACGATCAATTTTCACAAAAGGAGCTACTGCACGTTCATAAATTCCATGCATATAGGCAATGGCCATACCATAGTTTGTAATTGGAATTCCTGCATCAACGGCTGGTTTTAGTCTGCTAATAACTTGTTTGCGGGTAATCATGCAGCCACCGCATTGTATGACCATCGCATAATCGGTAATTTCTCCGGGCACATCGTTTAAGCCTGAAACCACTTGATATTCAAGATTCTTTCCTGTGAAATTTGTGAGCCATCGTGGAATTTTTACCCTGCCAATATCATCACACGAGGTTTGATGAGCGCACGATTCAAGAATCAATATTTTATCGCCGTCTTTGAGTTTTGATAAATGCGGTGTGCCTTTTAAATAATTTTGAAAATCGCCTTTGTAACGAGCTAAAACCGTGCTAAAACTTGTTAATGGAATATGATTGGGAATGGATGCTCCAGCCTTTAAAAACACTTGGCTATCGCAAATAACCAATGCGGGTTCAGGATTTAATCTTTTTAATAAGGTATCTACTTCTCGTTCTTTACAAACCACGGCAATGGCATCGTTATCCAGAATGTCGCGAATGGCTTGTACTTGGGGTAAAATTAATCGCCCTTCAGGTGCTTCTGCATCAATGGGCGTGATTAGTAAAACCAAATCGCCTTGGTTAATAATATCGCCAACTATGGTTTTTGAAAGATAAGCCGATTCGGGAATTTTCTTGCGAATGATGCTTACCAAATCGTCTCTTGAATAATTCTCAAGCGTACTGAAATTTATGGGTTCAACATCAAATTCTAATTTTAATTGTTCGGCTAAATCATAATCCAGTTTAGTTATATCTGCTTTATTATGAATGGTAATAAATGGCACGTCGAATTTTTGCAACTCGCTTAGAATAAGTTTTTCGGGTGCTGCAAATTCATTATTGCTTATAACCAGTAAGGCAAAATCGATGGTTTTTATGGCTGCCATGCTTTTATTAATGCGTAGTTTGCCTAAATCTCCTTGGTCATCAATTCCAGCGGTATCAATTATAACCACAGGACCAATGCCCGGAATTTCCATGCTTTTCTTTACCGGGTCGGTAGTGGTTCCAGCCACATCAGAAACTATGGCCAAATCTTGTTCGGCTAAAAAATTAATTAATGAACTTTTTCCGTTGTTACGACGTCCAAAAATTCCTATGTGTGGTTTTGATTCTTTTCCTTTCATGTTATCTATTTTTATATAGATCAATGGCCTTTAAATAATTTTGTGCTCCTTTTAAGCTAATGTCATTGGCAAAGCCTGATAAATCAGAATGATTTGCATCAATGAATATGTTTAGGGAATCTAAATTAGCTGCCCAGATTGCAAAATCCTCATCAATAAATTTAGTGTTTTTAATTTTAGTAAGAATATTGTTTTCAAAATAATAGTTTTGTTTACACACTAAATTTTTCCCCTGTAAAAATTGAATTCGTTGGCAATTTTTTGATAGAATAACACTTGCTGAATCTTTGCCAAGAGAAATAAATTCAATGAGTTCTACTTGTGGTAAAAATACCGAATCCCATTTAAAATTTTCATAGAATTTATCTTTCGAATCAGACACTAAATATTCCATTTCCCAATAAAGTAAACTATCTGAAATGTTAGCTGATATTAAATTAAAGTTACCTGTATTTAAGGCTCGTACATAGTTTTTTACCACATTTTCGGGATTGAACTTTGGAGTGGAACAGCCTATGGTTACTATCGATAAAAGGAATACTATATTTTTCATGCTAATTATTTGAGTATCGCTTCTTTGAATTCTTTGGAAACTTGTAATTTGCCATCAACAACAGTTACCGTTGTTATTATTGCTTTAATGCTTAATTTTTCGTCGGGCAAACGATAGATATCCTGATGGAATAAAAATTTAATACCTTCTTGTTCCACTTTTAATCGACTAACAAATTCATCGCCGCTTTTTAGTGAAGTTTTGAATTGGATGTCGGCTCGGGCCACCACGGCAGTTATTCCTTGTGTATGCATTTCGGCAAAATTTAATCCTACAGATTTTAAATACTCATGCCTAGTGTGTTCCAGATAGTTCTGATAAACAGAGTTGTTAACAATTCCCTGTAAGTCGCATTCGTAGTCGCGGACTTTAAATTTTAGCTCGTATTTATAGTTTTTATTCATTGTGTAAATATATTATTCGATTAATAAGATCGCAATTTTATTCATTTCAGCAGGACTGTCTTTAAGCACATTTATTTCAAATCCAGCGTTTCGAACCGTTTGATATACATCAACAGCAAAACTCTCAAGGCTGGGTCTCGAATTTACTTTGTCAATGCAATTGGCTCTATTGTTTGAGCACTCCTTACATTTAAAGCACCCTGCTTGATTCAATAAAAAAGTTTTATGAAAACCTTTAATGAAAACTTCTCTTTCAATTTTAAGTAGTTTTTCGTTCATTTCTTTTGACCAATCGGAGGGATACTTGTTTTTATCGGCAAACTTGGTAAGGCTAATGATCAATCCAGAGGAATACTCTTTAAAAAACTTACTGCAATCATCTACCGATGGCGTATTTGGAGGACAAGTTCCCGATCCGTAATCGGGGCACCCAAAAGTACATTTCATTCGAACCCAATGAGCAACCACAATATTTTTGGGGTCAATCCATGCAAATTTTGAAAAATCCTCAGCTGTTAAAAGAGACTCAATTTCTTCTTTATTTATCATTTGGGTATAGTTTTCAGATTATGTTACTTATAATATATCTTTTATAGTAAAACCCTTTTGTAGCAAAAATCCCGGTTCCATAAGTTTTTTGAGTTCAGAATTTTCTAGCAATTTTAGGCTTGCATTAGCTTCAAATATAGAACACTCGTTTTCTTTCATTTCTTTTGCCAATTCGGCTGCTTTATTGTAACCTATTATTGGACTCAAAGCCGTACAAACCGAAGGGCTATTGTACAAATTATTATGAGCTATTTCAGTATTTACTACCAAACCATCTAAAAGGTTTTGGCCAATGGTAGAGCAGCTTCCTATTAGCAATTTAATGCTTTCAATTAGAGCATGGCCAATGGTTGGAATGTAGGCGTTTAATTCCAGCATTCCTTGACTGCATAGGTTAGTTATTAGCGCATCATTAGCATATATTTTATTAGAGGCTGAAATCACAAATTCAGGAATCACTGGATTGACCTTTCCCGGCATAATGCTGCTACCAGTCTGTCTTGCAGGAATTTGTATTTCTTTATTTTTTAGAAGATCGGAACTTAATAATCGCAAATCGTTAACCATTTTTTCCAAATTCACTGCATGCGATTTCAAAATAGCATGAACTTCAACAAAGGAATCGAGATTGCTGGTGCTTTCCGTTAAATTTTCGCTTTGAGTAATTGGTAAACCGGTAAGTTTTTTAAGCTCATTAACTACTTCAATAATATAATAGCGAGGAATGGCAATTCCAGAACCTGTGGCTCCACCACCTAAATTTACTGTTTTTATTCTTTCAAAAGCTTTTGAAACCCGCCACCAGTCGCGTGATAGGGCATCGTTATAAGCCCCAAACAATTGTCCATACGACGAAGGAACTGCTTGTTGCATTTGCGTATATCCGGTACGGATGGTAGATCTGTATTTCTTTTCGAGAGTTTCAACCTTCTCTCGCATGCTGTTTATGGCTTCTTCTAATTCATTCAGAAGAATCATTACTGTCAGCGTTAACGAGGTAGGAATAACATCGTTGGTTGACTGGTAAATGTTGGCCTGTTCAATAGGATCGATAATATGATATTCACCGGGTTTGTTTCCAAGATCGACAAGAGCTGCATTTGTAATGATTTCGTTCACATTCATGTTAATGCTTGTTCCTGCACCTCCTTGAATAGCTGGAATAATGAAATCCTCAAAATATTCACCTTGTGAAAGCTTAATTGCTTGCTTAATTAATTCTTCAAAAACTTCGTTTGAGGCTAGATTTAGTTTGCTCAGTTTTTCAGGATATTTTTTTTCTACCGCTTTTTTGAACGAAAGTGCAGTTAAATAACAAGCTTGTTTTACCAAACCAATGGCTTTGTACCATTCAAAAT
>JAEINW010000328.1 GCA_016342715.1 Salinivirgaceae bacterium
TTAATAATTTAACATATTTACTTGCGACGGTTCGTATGGTTGTACTAATTCTTAGGGCGTTGCCCTAAGTTGAAATATATAAGCCCTTCAGGCTATATTAAAAATATTGTAAATAATAATTTTATGTATTGCTTTAGGAAATAAACGGGTGGTATTCTTTTTATTAAGGGCTACATAATTCAAATGATTATTTGCCTCTATATGGCTGAAAGCCATAAATAATATAGTAGGGCAACGCCCTAAGTCGTTTATTGTTAACAACAAGCGATGCAAGCATAAAATTTGTTTTTATGAAATTATCTTCATGCATCGCAACAATTTAACATTAAATATTTAGGTGATTTTATTTAAATCCCCAACTTTTTAATGTGATCCGTTCTTTGCACAGGGTAGTTCACTATTCTTTATTAATTCCATATCGGCTTATTATTCAACACCTGGTACCACATAATAAACGTTTCTCGAAAATAATTGGAACAGATTAGTACAATTTACATCATGAATAGCATAAATAATCAAGCTAAACAGGAAAAATAAGCATTGGTATTTTACTTGTTGATACCAGCGCTTTTAATTTATTTGGGTTAAATATTTTGTCAAACAAGGTTCTTTTCGGACTGGAAAATGAGATCCAGTCAATATTGTTTTTTTTAATAAAATCCTCTAGACCTTTGATTACATCACTACTTTCAAATAATTTGCATTGTATGTTATATTTGCTGTATTCTTTCTTAAGTAGTTGGTTTAAAACATCAACTTTTCCAAATATTAAAGGATCATTCTCAATATCAATATGAATACAATGAAAATTAGTGTTAAAGGGCTTTACAATATCTAGTAACTTGTTAAGTGATGAATTATCAGCCTCGTTAAAATCTGTTGCATACATTATATTTATTAATTCTGGCACTTGGTATGTTGCCGATTTTGGGAATAATAGTACGGGGAATTCTGTGCGTTCAATCACTTTGGAAGTGACGCTGCCAATAAATGAACTTTTCTTTTCATCTTTTCTTTTTGGTTCCATTATAACTAAATCTGGCTTATATCTCTTACATAAGGCCACAATAACATCTTCGGGTTTTCCCTTTAGCAATGCGAAATGCATTTTTATTTTTTTTAGCATCTCTTTGTCAATTTGTTCTTTCAGATCATCACTAACTTTGAGCAAATTGCTTTGTGCTTTATCGTATGCTTCTGCCAGTTCAATTTTTTCATGCTTTTCCCACGATGCGGTGTATTTTACAGGTTTGTTTTGGGTAGGATCTTCATATACATATAGTATTTTCACTTCAGCATCTGTTTTTTTTGCTATTTCAAGAGCAAATTTAAAGGCATTTATTGAATAGTCTGAAATGTCAATAGGGACGAGTATTTTTTTCTTCTCTTCTATATTGCTGGATTGCCTAATTTTATCTAAATCATATTCCTTGTGAATTTGCAATAGCATTCTTATTGCTCTCTCGGAATCATTTGCTCTTACTTTTAACTTTATTCCTTGTGGCTTGTTGCTTTTTGTTATTTCAATACCTTCATCGGTGAGAAAACATTCAATACCTTCAAATTCAAATTTTTCTTTTACAAAGCAACCTACTTCCAGTTTTTCGAAGGTCGAAATTGTTATTAAGGGATTTTCCATGATAATTTTTTTTATGGTTTAATAATCGATAAAAGGATATTTGGGTATTTAATACAATTTACGAAAATTAGCTGACTTATCATGCCCTAGTATATTATGAAAATGAGTTGAATAGGAAATTTCACCCGTTATAGCCAGTGCATTCATTTTGTGTCAGTAATCAGCTCGTAATTTGTACTACGTCCTCCTGAATCTTCTTGTTTTAAAATGCTTTTTTCAATTAAATCTTTGATATCTCTTAAAGCAGTATCAGCTGAGCATTTTGCTATTTTAGCCCATTTAGAGGATTTCAGTTTTCCATCGAATCCATCTAAAAGCTTATTCAACATCAATCGTTGCCTATTATTTAATATTGTTTCTTTATGTTTATCCCAGAAATCTGCTTTCTGAAGAACTTTTTTTGAGATTTCTTCCGTTGACATCAATGCACGATACAAACTGTTTAAAAACCAATCCAGCCATTTAGTAATGTCACCGTTGCTATGCTGAACTTCTTGCAAAATCTCATAATAGACCTTTTTTTCTGTCAATATCTGATTTGAAAGACTATAAAATCTTTGAGTACTATCTTCTGAACGTGCAAGTAACATATCTGATATTGCTCTTGCAATACGTCCATTGCCATCATCAAATGGATGAATTATAATGAACCAAAAATGGGCGATGGCAGCTTTCAGGACTCCGTCAATTTTAGTATCTCCATTGAACCAATCCAAAAAAGCATCCATTTCTTGTTCAACAAGTTTGTGCGAAGGTGCTTGGTAATGTATTCCTTTACCCATTGGTCCTGAAACTATTTGCATTTCTCCTTTACGATAGCATCCGGTATCAATTCTGTGCATTCCACTCCAACCATTTGGAAATAATGCTGCATGCCACCCAAAGATTCGTTCATGGTCAAGAGGTTCATTGTATTTTTGTGTTGCATCCAACATCATTTCTACTACACCTTCAACATTTCTATCTGCATGTACCATACCTGCATGTTCTATGCCTAGTCTTCTTGCGATTGAGGAGCGTACTTGTTCATAATTCAGAATCTCACCCTCAATCTCAGATGATTTTAAAACATCAAGGGTTAGAGTAGAAAGAATTGCCTCTTCCTTTAGAGAAAATCCAAGAGCGCCCATTTGTCCAAAAATTTTACCTTGTATATGTCGAACTTTACCCAAAATCACATGTATTTCTCGATCATTCCATGTGAAATTAGGCCATTGGTCGTATTGATAAATATATCTTGCCACGTAACTAAACTATTTGCGGTAAACATATGGAATAATCTCCGCATATTTAATGACAATACGAACAATTATCTCCGCACATTTATTTCTGGGGCAGTGGTTATAACGTTAGTGTTTGGATGCTTTTTTGCATAATTAATAGTAACAAACAAACTTTTCTGTTTTCGAACTTCTTGCAATTTTCTTAATTTTAGATATAATTTATTCCTCCTTATTTGAAATTACTTATAATCCGTTCTTTGTCTTCAATAACTTTTTTTGATTTATGATATAATTCTATTAATATAATCTTATTTTCTTTTTCAAAATGTGCATATATTAGTCTGAATCCTAAGTTTACACCTTTCCCTTTGAAGCTTTTGCTGGCAATCTTCTTTACTTTTATAACACATGTATCAATTCCTAAATTATCTATTCTGAAGCTAAAGGGAGGTCTATCTTTGGGATTTACAAATAAAACCTTCTTCACAACTTCCATATCCTCTGCAAGAGTTCGATACTTCTTTGAAAGTTTCTTCAAATCTTTTTTATATTCTTCTAATTTTTTAACGTTCATATTGTATTCTCATCATAAGTTCGTACGGAGTATGGAGATTCTCTATAAAAAGCTAATTCATAATCAATAACCTCTCCATCTTTCGAGGCTAACCAAGGCATATCCTTATGAGAATAATCACTAATTGCAGAAGCCGACCAATCAGAATATTGTTCAATAACCCTATCAATCACTTCTTTCTCACTTGCTTTAAAGTTTGTTAAGTTTGATTTTGCAAGAGGAATATATCTAGTTTGGGGATAACCATGATATTCAGTCTTAAATCTTTTAAGTATTTTATTTGAAATCATTTGGCTAATAATTGAGTCTAATTTTTGAGGAACTGGACCAAAAGGTAACTTTCGATATTCTGCGCCACTTAAATGTTCCTCATAAATTTCATAATAGTTAAAGTCAGAAAAGTATAGCAGCTTGTATAGAAGAGTTTCTCCAAAATTTGGTTTCCCTGCACATTTTTCTAAAATGTATAGCAATATGTCTTTAAGCTTATCCACCTCTAATTTTGGAATAGATATTCTCAATTTCTGACTTTCTTCTATACCTGTCAAGTTTAAACTAATATCATCAATTACAAACTCTGGAGATAATAATCTATCAATTGAGATAGATAAGATATCAGATATTTTTTTAAGTTCAATTACAGATAAATTTCTCTTTCCCAATTCTATTTGAGTCAAGGAAGGTCTTGAAATTTCGAGAAGCCTAGAAAGTTCATCTTGAGAATACCCTTTGCTCTTTCTAAGCTCAGATACCCTTGCACCAATTTCTTTTTGAGTTATAGTTTTCATATCCATATAGTTTTCACTACAAATATAAGTAATGTTTTAAATTCAAACAAGTAATTGTTGGAATATCATACTTGGCTGCTTTTTCGACATTATGCCTAACTTTAATATTGAATTACTTTTTTTGAGCTGACAATAATTTTATGCCATTTACATTCATTATAATATCTTCAATTACAAAGTTATTTTATAATGAACCAGAATAAAGGAGATAACCAACATGCAAGGGATTCTACAAAAAGCAATTTTGACAGTATAAATAATTAAAACCCAAATTGAGCGATTCTCGCTCACGATTTAGTTCTTGTAAGTATTTCACTGCACTTTGTTTGTGAAA
>JAEINW010000329.1 GCA_016342715.1 Salinivirgaceae bacterium
AATAGCTTCAGAAAACTATACTAAATTAGTTTCAAACTCTGAATTAACCGAAGGAATTTATCTGATATCTATCCAGATAAATGGAAAGGTTGTAGCAATGCAAAAAATGGTGGTTGTAAAATAATTATTAGAACTGTAATTTAAAATGATAGCTGATTCATATTTTTTGAATCAGCTATTTTTTACTCACTGGCTCCCCCAAATACATGTAAATCAACTTTTAGTTGTATGATGGACGTTTATTTCTATCTGGTGAAATAATCTTCTAAAATAAGTTCGTTTTTTAAAAGTTCAATTCATATTAAAACTTGTATCTCAATTGTAACTTAACATCCGTTTTTGTATGTCCACCTATTTCATTTAGCCCAGAACCTATGGTATTCTTATCAGAATAATAAGTTTGAGCAATTCGAAACCAAATATCAAGCTTGTTAGCCAAAACGTATTTGACCATTACATAAACTCTGCTTCCTTTGTCGTAAAAAGCCGGAATTGAAAAGGCTTGTAGCACATCCGATTCATAGGTGTAAATTCGTGTATTGTACGATTCTGTATCGAAAAGAGCATAGCGGCCATATAGTTTTAAGGGTAATTGGGTGAAAGTATAAATTAAATCCTGATATAGTAAATAGCCATATTCTTGTTCTGATAAATCAGAATCAACCGAACTAAATTCAATTCTATTTCTTAGTTTTAAATTTTCCGTAGCCTTAAAGTCTACATGATATCTTACTGATGTTTTGCTAGTGTTTATTAAACCATTGATTCCAAAATCAGAATTGTTGCCAGTTACTTGTTTAAGCTCATGTTTAATGCGACCATACATTTGAAATTCTCTACTAGCTAAAAAATCAACTTGCAACATAAAATCGTTTCCTTCCGATGGCGCATTTGAATAGGTGGTTAACCATGGGAATTTATAAAAATCGTAATAACTTGAAATTTTCCAGCGTTTGTAGGGATGAATTTCGACGCCAAAATAAATGCCTTGCTCATTTTGTGTGGCAGCACCCTCTCGAAAAGCATTTGCAAAAAAAGCTTGATAGTTTTTTTCAAAATTCCTGTATAAAACCGATGCATTAAATTGCGAAGTTAATTGCAATAAAACTCCTGTTATAAGAGCTTTTCCTCCATTTTTACTGATGGCAGCTTCTCCAAAAAAATGCGCACTATTTAATCTGTATTCAAAATTAGCACTGGCATTTTGATTGCTTTTACCGGAAAAATCAAAGATGTTCGATTCAGCATCGGACGGTTTAAATGGAAGATTATAATTATAATTCACAAGAGACAACCCTGCACTTAGCTTTTTATGTATCATATTTATATTTGCTCCAATCAAATTTTCTTGTACAGCATCTTTATCTTCCAATTGGTTTTCAGTGGCATGAATACCTACTAATTGAAAACTTGTAAAATAATTCTCCATGCTCGTAGAATCATATAATTTATTAGCGTCAAACCTTTTGCTCGAAGCAAAAACTGTAGCCTCGATTTTTCTGTATTCAAAAGTTGCAGCAGCTCCTCGTAAAAAGGAGTTCTCATCAGCGGAAGTAAATTTTTTGATTCCATTGGCTCGTTTTCTGGTGTTTAATACCAGCGACGATTTCCCATTGGCAATGTAACTCCACATAACTAAACCTTGTCCAAACTGCATTTGATAATCGCCCACAATGGCTTTTTTTATAATTCCCAAATCAGCAATTTGAAGGTAGCCTGAATAAAAATCGAATCCATTCGATTGATTTCCTTTAAAAAATTGCTCGCCTGGATCTTTTTCGGCAGTTATGCCCATCATAAGGTTTTGCCGATAATTGAAACGGTATTTATTTAAGAATTGCGTTCGATTGCCCGGATAGCCTGATTCATTATTGCTTTTATAACCAATGGGTTCTTCAAGCGTTGAACTCAATCTTGTAATAATTTCATGTTTGCCATATTTAATCGCTGATGGTAAGTTCCACACTTCTTTTTTATTAATTTCTGAAACAGTGATAAACGGAAGTAATTTTTGAATTAACATCATATTAAAACCTTCAATTAACTGGAGCTCATAAATTGTTAATAGCTCTCCATGATTTTCTCGGTAGTATATTAGATTTTTAATTTGAAAAGGGTTTAATATAAAAAGTTGTTCCAGTTCACTTTCTGTGGCAGCATTCAAATTTATTGGATTGTCTAACAAATAATAAAATAATTCAGTTATCGAGGTGTAATCCAATTCTTCATCAACACTTTGGGCAATTTCTTCAATTAGGTCTTCAATAATTGAAGCATCGTTTTCGAGTTTTTGACAAAAGGCATCAAAATAAACGAATGTTAGCGCTATGATTAGGATCCACCTCAAAACAAATTAATAAAATGGATGAAATGCTGTTCTATAACGAATGATTGTGTAAATATTTAAAAGAAAATAAGATGCCCCAAAAAAAGCAGCAGATATTATGGTTGAAAATGTAAAAACACCTGCTAGTTTTTGGGAAAGACTACTGATTGGTTGCACAAACTTGGAAACATCTACTTCAAAAAACACACAGATACTATTAATTACAATTAGTAAAACAATAATTGTTAGCAGTCCCGATCCTAAGCCTTTAATATCTGGTGGACTTAGTTCCATATGCGACGATATGCATAAAGCCAGATATAAAAACAACCAAAACTCCCAGCTTTGAATGTTCTTTTCAGTAAATAAAAAATTAATTGTTGATTTTGCCGATGCAATAAGAATATTGAATTGCTGAACTAGCCCTTTAAAACTACTTAAATCTACAGCTTGATTATCCATCATCGAAAGTAAGAGATGATTGTCTGGGATTAAAAATTTAATTAAAAGGAATATTATAAAACTCCCAAACAATATGGGACCCAAGCCAATAAAAAAGTTCCCAATTTTGTGCCAAATGTTGTTTGTTTTATACGAATGATTCACATATCCCAAGCTACCGTCTTTAGCATTTGGTGAGAATAATTTGATTTCTAAAATTTTATGCCCAAAAAATACACAAAAAATGGCATGCCCTATTTCATGAATAGGCGTTCCTATCCAACCGGTAAAATAGATATCGAATTTTTGCCCAATGCTTTTTACAAAGGTAATTCGGGTAAAACGAGCAAAAACATAAAGCAACAAACCAAAGAAAAAGAAGATTCCAAAAACGGATATCAATTGGTTAAAAGTGGCTATAAACACTAACTTGCAAAAGTTAAAAACACCGTCTAATATTTCCATTTTATTTTTTAAATTGATAATTAATTGATGCTTGCGATGAAATGGGCAAGGATGGATGGCTCAAAAAACTAATGTCGATAGAAATATTTTTAAAGACATATCCAAGTCCTAAAGAAAATTGATTTGGATTTGTTTTAATACCAGCCCGAATAAAAACATTGCTAATGATTCCATATTCCAAACCGCTTTTCATTCTCACTTTATTTTCAATATTTTTTTCTGCTTCAACGGTAAATACCACATTTTCAGCAAAAAAATAACCCAAACCAAATCTCATAACTGTTGCTGCACGTTCATTCTGATATTCGGCTATTTTTGTTCTTGTCGGATTTAATAAATGCACCCCAATAAATAAGTTTTCAACAGGCTCAGCTATCAAACCCAGTTCAAATATAAATATACCTTTATTTTCATAAGCTTCTGATTGATGTAAGTAAATATAATCGAATTGAAGGGAGGCTGAAATCACATCATTAATTTTTCGAGAATATCCTAGAGCTAATTTATTTTCAGAGTACAAAGAGTATCCATATCGGGAAATGGCCGTATTAAAATTCCCACTTTTTGTTGGGAGTACAAAGCCAAGCGATTGTGTTCCTGTTTCATTAACCAAAAAACCATTATCGTAACAAATTCCAACAATCGGCGATTCAATTTTAGCTAATCCCGCTTGATTATTAAAAACGCCCCAAAAATCATATAGCATAACCGATGAATTTCCCATGCCTTCGAATCTTCCATTTTGACTAAACAATTGGAAATTTATAGCAAGCAATAATAGAACAATGAGACAGCTTTTTTTCAAGTGCTTGTTGGTCAATAATTAAAGAATAAAAATAAGATATCGATGCTATTTAAGCAAATATTTTTTATTGTCGGTTAATAAGTATGTTTTTAGAGACCTAATTGTTAACAATGTATTAAGCTATCAAAAATTACAAAAAGGAGCTTATATAATAAATATCAGCAGTATGTATGGTATTGCCTACATTGGCTATCTTTTTATTTTATGGTTATCCCTATGTCAACCTAAATTAAAAAATTAGAAAAGGTGGTTTAAAAAAGTCGCTTAATACATTCAGACAATTAATTGCCTGTAAGGCATATTTATTTCAGCCGGAGGCACCGCCTCCGGTATTGAACATGTGAAAAATCGTTGCAAGCAGAAATATTAATGATAATTGATACCCAAATTGAGCGATTCTC
>JAEINW010000330.1 GCA_016342715.1 Salinivirgaceae bacterium
GGCCTTTAAACTAACTTTAAATCAACAATAGTAAGACTTATAGATGTTTTTACCATTAATTTTGTCCATTAAGCCAAGAAATAGAAAACCTTCCCATCTACAAAAAGGGAATGGAAATAATGAAGTTAGTTCATAAGATTTGTGAATTAATTGATGATGATGACAAAATGTTAAGTTCCATAAAGGGACAAATGTTTGCCGATGCAGCCATGTTATCTGTTAAAGTGGCTGGTGCCGAATCGGGTTAATTGTATGATTTAAAAATGGAATGTACGGCAATTATTCGAAAAGCTGCATGCGATTTAAGGATTTCAAATCATTCACTAAAAGCATTGTTATTTCTGCTTTTACTTAATATTAAATCAAAATTATCTGCAAGCATCTCAAGGAAACTGTTTTCATCAATAAATTCTATTTTTGCTCCAGATTCAATTAGCTCAATTGCTTTTGCCACCTTAGATGGTGACACATTATCATAACCGACGATTAAAAAGTCAGTGTTACAAGAAACCCTACTCTGTACCTTAAAACCTAATTTTATTGCATATTCAGCTAATTCTGCTCTTGGTATTTGCATTCTTCCAGTAATCACAATTGAGCCATTTTCGCCATCGGTATTGGAGTTAAGTTTGGTATATGATTTAATACGGTTCCATGATCGTTGCATTTGTGCCCTTGAAGATGATTGTCCAGTCCATAATGAGATAGTCATACCATTAATCTCAATGGTTTTTTGTTCGAGCAACTTTTGAGCAAGTTTGTTTTTTAACTGTACCTTATTATGTTTATTATCAACAGCTTCTTCATTAATAGCAGTATTATTGTTATGTAATTTTAAATATAATAAACCACATGCTTTGGCATCGCAAGTTGCATCGTGATGGTTATCAAGAGTGATTCCCCATGATTCGCATGCAATATTTAATTTTTCTCCCGACAATTTGTAAGTACAATCAAAATCAAATTCAGGCACATCCATCTCATAGTATTTTAAAGCCTGATTTAAACAACTTTTATCAAAACTAGAATTATGAGCTACTAGTTTTTTGTTTTTAAGTAAGGGGTAAATTCTTTCCCAAACTTCAGGGAAATAGGGTTTATCTTTTGTTACTTCAGGCGTTATTCCATGTATTTTTATGTTCCAATAGAAGTATTCGTTTTCAGGTGGTTGAATATATTCAGTTATGGTTTTAGTAATAGTATTGTTTTCAAAAAATACTAATCCGATTTGACAAATACTCCATCTTTTGCCTTGGGCAGTTTCAACATCTAATGCTACAAAGTTATTGCTCATAGGTTACTTGAGTTTTAAATTTATTCTTTCCAAGAATTCATCTTCATTTAAAATCTTAATTCCAAGCTCATTGGCCTTTTCAAGTTTTTTTGGTCCCATTCCTTCACCAGCTAAAATAAAGGTTGTTTTGCTTGATATGGATGATACATTTTTACCTCCGTTGCTTTCAATAATATTTTTATACTCTTCACGGCTATAGTGATTAAATGTTCCTGAAATTACAATTGATTCACCATTCAAAAAGTCTGCTTTGTTTTTATTTATTTCTTTGATTTCAAAATTAAGTCCGGCTTCTTTTAGTTTGTTTATCCTTTTTATATTTTTTCCATTCTCAAAGAAAGTTGCCAAATTTGTCAATATCGTAGAACCAATTCCATCAAAATCACAGTAGGTAAAATATGCTTCGCTGTAATGCTGCCTAAAATATTGTTGAATAAGTTTCTTCAATATTTGTTTGTCATTACGTTTTTTTTCTTCGTAGTTAATATTGGCACTTTTTATAAACAGGAGCATTAGCTTAATAGAGCTATAAAAAGTTTCAAATATTTTTATTGTGTCAGATACCAGATTTGCATTTGTTATATCTGATTTTATATCTATCTCTTTTCCACCGTCTTTGAATATTATTTTTTCCGGGAACAAGTAAATTAAATTCTCTTTAATCAATGTTAAAGTGGAGCTGTCGGATGCCCTGATAATTACATTTATATTTTTTGTTGCATTGGCAATTTCTTTTGCAACAATTTCTCCAATTCCTTTAATCCCTAAACCAAAGAGTACTTTTGTAAAAGGCATTTCTTTTGATTTTTCAATGGCTTCTAATAAGTTATCGACAGTTTTTTGTTGTAACGATGTTTTTGTGAGTACATTAAGTTTATCAATACGTGTTTTATTCTCTTTTAAAGAGAAGCTTGTAATAATTGATTCTGCAATCGTTTTTTCAATGCCTATTTCTTCCAGTTCCTCAATTGTGGCTTTCGCTATTAATAATATGTAGTTGTACTTGTTGGTAAGTTTTGTTATATCTTCATCTTTTAAATAAGGTATTTCGAAACATTTTAACGCAGTTTGTAACTTTATTCCATCAGTACTTTTTATATCTTGTGATATAATATTAAGGAAATTAGCTAGAAATAAGTCAGTTTTATAATTTGTTATACTTTGAAATATTTTTTTCTTATCCTTAGTTATTGAGAGCTCTTTTATATCATGTAATTGAGATAAATCGGCATTTATAAAATTACTTATGTTATTGAATTCGGAGGCAAATATTTTTGAATTTTCAAATGAAATACCTTTATATCCAATATTAAAGGCGTAAATAAAATTTGCAACTGGGATTTTAGGTATTAAATATTCCGAATCTTCAGGAATGTTTAAACGTTCAAGGCCTATTAACTTTTCTTTTTTATCTTTTAGGCTAAATAAATCTGTATAATCTTTTAAATAGCCCTTCTCAAATAATAAATCAATTATACCTTTCCCAATGCTATCAATATTCATTGCCTTGCGGCTAACAAAATGTTCAATTTTCCCTTTAATTTGAGGAGGACATGATGATTCGTTGGGGCAGTAATGCTTAGCTTCTCCCTCTTCTCTTATCAATTCTGTTTCACATTCTGGACATTTGTCGATAAATAATACTTTTGCTGCATCAGTAGCTCGTTTATCAACTTCAACCCCAACGATTTTCGGAATAATTTCACCACCTTTTTCAACATAAACAGTATCGTTAAGATGTAAGTCAAGGTTTTCAATTATATCGGCATTATGCAAGGTAGCCCTTTTTACAGTAGTACCCGCTAATTGCACAGGCTTAAGGTTTGCAACCGGAGTTACAGCACCAGTTCTTCCTACTTGATAGCTTACCGATAACAATTTAGTGCTTACTTGTTCGGCCTTAAATTTATAGGATATGGCCCAACGTGGCGACTTGGCTGTAAACCCTAATTTTTTTTGTTGATCGATGGAATCAACTTTAATAACAATGCCATCAATGTCAAATGGCAATTCATGACGCTTTATATTCCATTTTTCTATAAATTCTAAAATACCCTCAATGGTATCATGTATTTCAATGTATTCTGGAATTTTGAAACCCCAGTCTTTGCAACAGCGCAAATTTTCATAGTGCGACTGAGTGGGTAAATAATCACTTTGTAAAAAATAAAGGAAACAATCTAAAGGACGTTTAGCTACTTCCGATGAGTTTTGTGTTTTTAAGGTACCGCTGGCAGTATTCCTTGGATTTGCAAAAATGGCTAAGCCTTCATTTTCTCTTTCTTGGTTCATTTTTATAAAGCCAGAATGAGGAATAAAAATTTCGCCCCGAATTTCAAAAATATCAGGAATATTTTTGCCAGATATGCTTAAGGGTATCGATTTTATGGTTCGTACATTTGCAGTTACATCGTCACCTTTTTCTCCATCGCCGCGAGTTACTGCATGTTTAAATTGGCCGTTTTCATAAGTTAAACTTATGGATGCTCCATCATATTTTAGTTCACAGATATATTTGTACGATTCTCCTTCTAAGACTTTAGCCACCCTTTTGTCAAAATCCCTAATATCTTCCTCGTTATAGGTATTTCCCAATGATAACATCGGATATTTGTGCTCTCTTTGTTGAAACTCCTGATTAATATCATTACCAACTCTTAGTGTGGGCGAATTTGCATCAAAATATTCTGGGAATTCACTCTCTAATTCTGAAAGCTCCTTAAGCATCATATCATACTCATAATCTGATATTTCAGATTCAGATAATACGTAATACTTATAATTATAATTGTTTAAATTCTTTCTTAATTCTAATATCTTAGTGAGAGCAATGTTCTTGTCCATCTTATAAATTCGTTTTCTATTAATGATTATAATATAACTAGAATTGAACCGAGCAAATTTAATCAGTTTTAAAATGGATGCATGAAATAATAAAAATATTTTATTAAAAATTAACTAACAAAAATTATAATAAAGCAAAAGAGGTTGTCTGAAAAGAATAACTCAACTTTTAAAAACTTACAATATGAAAGTTAAATTTAAAATGGAACGCAGATGACGCAGATTTTGGCTGATTTTCACAGATCAAATCAGTGTAAATCAGTTTTTTTCAGCGTTATCTGCGTTCT
>JAEINW010000331.1 GCA_016342715.1 Salinivirgaceae bacterium
CACAATTAATTAAAAAATACCAAGAGGGTTTATTATCTGATGATGAGAAATTTTTATTGGAAGAATGGTTTAGTGAAATTGAGACCACAAAAATTAATAATAAGTGGTCAGAAGATGATAAAAACAGACTTAAAAGTAGGATTATAGGGAAAGTTGAGGCTCTTGAAAAAAATAGTTATATATACAGATTCCCTGAAAAAGCAAAAATTAAGAAGAAAACTGAAATGGAATTGCAACAAGCAGAATCTCACATTTTTCCCTTAAAAAACGCTAACAATAGAAGGTTGTGGGCTAAAATTGCTATTGCAGCGTCTGTATTTATTTTAATAAATATTAGCGCTTGGTTGTTTGTTGATGGAAGTTGGAAACAATCCGAACAAGCCATTGCCAGAATTCAAAATAGCAATGATATACTTCCGGGTAGCAATCGAGCAGTTTTAAAGTTGGGCAACGGAAATATAATAATTTTAGATTCTATACAAAATGGGTTGTTCGCACATCAGGGGCAAACTAAGGTTGTAAAGGAAAAGGAAGGGCTGTTAGTGTATCATGCTAGATCTGATAGAAACAATGAAAAATTAAATTATAATATTTTAGCTACTCCACGAGGTGGGCAGTATCAGGTAACTTTGCCTGATGGAAGTAAAGCTTGGTTAAATGCAGCTTCCTCTATTAGATTTCCCACCGCTTTTCAAGCTACAGAAAGAATTGTAGATATTACTGGAGAGGTCTATTTTGAAATTGCAAAAGCCTTTAGCTCTTCGAGCTCAGGGAATAAAAAAGATAATAATAACGAGGTGTCTGTCCCTTTTATTGTTAGGGTAAACGATGTTGAAATAAAGGTGCTTGGAACTCATTTTAATGTTATTGCTTATAACGATGAAACAAATATAAAAACCACATTATTGGAGGGAGCAGTACTAATTTCGAAGGGTAATGAAAACAAATTGTTAAGACCAGGACAACAGGCAGTAATAGCAAATAAAAATAAAAATATTGATGTTATAAATGACGTGAATATTGAAGAAATTGTTGCCTGGAAAATGGATTGTTTCAATTTAACAATGCCGATCTGGAAACAGTTATGTCTCAGGTAGCCCGTTGGTATGATGTTGATGTTGTTTATGAAGGCGATAAACCTGATAATCATTTTTCAGGGATAGTTAGTCGTGACATTAGTCTGTCAAAATTGCTTGAAATTATTGAGATAGGCGGAATACATTTCAGGATTGAAGGAAAGAAAATTATAGTGTTAAAACATATATAATAATCCCTAAATACAGGGTATTTAAAATTAATATAAAAATGAAAGGAGATAAAATTTAAAGATATACCTGAAACAGATCCTGACTGCCATCAGGATCTGTAAAAATCCCATAAGATAGGGGATGTGTTCAGGTAACAAAGAATCACATTCAATTACGATGCTAGTATGTAACCTAAACAATACAAAGATATGATAAAAGGTAACGCTTTTAATATTATTTATAATAAAATATTTATTTGGGAATCTGATAGATTTTTAATAAAAACATTGCGGATTTTGAATTTGACCGCTATCATATTACTTTTATCTTGTCTTCTGGCAAGTGGCAAGGGTTTCACCCAGCGTGTTACCTTATCGGAGAAAAATGTTTCATTAGATAAAGTGTTCAAAGAAATACACAAACAAACAGGATATTACTTTTTGTGTAATGAGGATTGGCTGCAAAAAAATAATAAGATTAGTATAAATGTTAGTAATGCCTCGATTGAAGAGGTATTAGATATCTGTTTTAAAGATCAGCCATTTACATATGAAATTATTGAAAAGACCATTGCTATAAAACAAAAACAGAATGAGGATAATTCTTTATCGGAGGCAAGTACCGCCCCTATCCCCATTGATATTTCCGGTAAGGTAATCAGCAAAAATGGGTATTCATTGCCAGGGGCAACTGTTGCCTTAAAGGGAAGTAATAAAGGAACCATTACCAATGAAAATGGGGAGTTTACTCTATATAAAATAGATGATGCTTTAGATATTGTTCTTGTCGTTTCATTTATCGGTTATAAAACCAAGGAGATAGAAATAAAAGGGGAGACCTTTATTACAATAATTTTAGAAGAAGAGATTGGCGAATTAGAAGAAGTTGAAGTAGTAGCAACGGGATATCAGGTTATTCCCAAAGAACGGGCCACCGGCTCTTTTCAACTCGTTAACAACGAACGGTATAATCGTACTTCGGAACCCGATATTATTACCCGGCTTAATGGAGTAGCAACCGGCATGGTGTTTAACCCAAAAGCTATAAGTGGAGAGGCCTTACAAACGCTGGTAATACGTGGTATAAGTACCATAGGTGGCAATATGGCACCGCTTATTGTGCTGGATAATATCCCTTATGATGGTGATATTAATAATATTAATCCCAATGATGTTGAAAGTATAACAATATTAAAAGATGCTGCTGCTGCCTCAATATGGGGAACAAGGGCGGGGAATGGTGTAATTGTAATTACCACCAAAAAAGGAAGCTATAACCAGCCCCTGCAGGTATCTTTTAATAGCAACTTAAGTATGTCTCAAAAACCAGATTTAAACTCCCTGCCTTACCTGAAAAGTTCTGATTATATTGATGCCGAAAAAGAGCTGTTTCAGTTAGGTGTGTATGACAGTAAAATTGATGACAGAACAACATTTACATTGATTACACCGGTGGTTGAACTGCTGGCACAGGCTCGTGACGGTACCATTACTGAAGACGAGGCCAACAAGCAAATTGATGCCATGCGAAAATATAGTTTTTACGATGACCTGCTGGAACATATGCTTCAAAAGCCTTTTCATCAGCAATATGCGCTTAATTTACGTAGGGGTGTTAAAGATATAAATTATTTATTTTCGGCTGGTTACGATAAAGGCATGGGTGAGAATATAGGATCAGAAAACAATCGGTTAACCCTGCGTTCGTATGTCGCCTTGAAGCTTTTTAAAAATTTTGAACTGCAAACAAGCATACAATATGCTGAGAATAACGATGAAATAAAAAACACATTGAAGTATACACAGCCGGCTTCTTCATCAATATCCCGATATTACCCTTATGCACGTTTGGTAGATGACAGCGGCAATCCCGTGGTATTAGGACGTGATTATCGTGTCGCTTTTGCTGATTCTGCTGGGGAAAACCGGCAATTAAACTGGCAATATAATCCCATAAAAGATGTAAATGAATCTTATATGAGGACCAAGAGTCAGGATATTTTACTTAATCTGGGGGGTGTCTATACCATAAACCCCATATTTTCTGCACAAGTAAAATACCAATATGAGAAAAATATGTCACAAAACAAGCGTTATTACAGTCCCGAATCCTATTATGCCCGAAATATGATTAATGATTACACCCAAATGGAAAATGGCAATATGGTACGACCCGTTCCTTTAGGGGGGTGTTTTGATCAATCTTATGGAGATTTTATATCGCATACTTTGCGGGGCCAAATTAATGCAGACAAAACATGGAATGAAAAACATCAGTTAACGGGCATTGCCGGGGTAGAAATAAGGGAAAATCGTTCTTCTTTTATTAGTGCTGCTACTACATATGGTTATAATGAAGAGTTGCTAGAATATAAACTGGTTGATTTTGGAACAGCATACCGTGTATTTGATGGGCAAAGTAAAATAATCCTTAATGCTCAGGAATTCTCTGAAAATTTGTACCGGTATACCTCGGTCTATGCAAATGCGGCCTATTCCTATGATTACCGCTATACCTTAACACTTAGCGGACGAAAAGACGCATCCAATCTGTTTGGGGTTAAAAGCAACCAAAAAGGAACTCCTTTATGGTCGGCCGGAGCAGGATGGATTATTTCAAAGGAAGGTTTTTATAGATCGAATATATTGCCTTTTTTAAAATTAAGGCTAACCTACGGATATAGTGGTAATGTTATTAACAATGAATCGGGTAAAGCCCGTTTAAAATACTGGCCTTTCTCTTCATACTCTACTCTACCAACTGCATATGTAATTAATCCTCCTAACCCGGAGTTGCGCTGGGAAAAAACAGGCATTCTGAATCTGGCTATTGATTTTGCACTTATAAATAATATTTTATCAGGTTCTTTGGAGTATTATGACAAACGCTCAACTGATCTGTTTACACCCTGTAATATGGATATAACCTCAGGTTTTTATTATGTTCAACGTAATAATGCAGAAGTACATGGAAATGGGTTGGAATTAGTATTAAATGCTAATATCTTAAAAGATCCAGTAGGCTGGGAAACCGGTTTCTTATTTAGTTTCAACCTGTAAATATTAATTAAGGACTATACCACATTTCAATCGAAAAGTGTACCACTTATTAACAAAATGAATGATTAA
>JAEINW010000332.1 GCA_016342715.1 Salinivirgaceae bacterium
TTAGTTTTAACAAATTTAACATTTGAGATAATAGTTAATAACTAAGAAAAAGAGTCAACCAAAATCAGGACGATACAGGGTGTAAGTGAGTACTTTCAATGAAACGTGAGTGTTTAAAAATTGAACCAAATTTTTCAATTTTGTAGAATGTAGTTACTCACTTCGTTCGTGAGAACGCTAGGCTAAGTTCCTCCCTTTTTAAGGGAGGTTAGGTGGGATAAATAGTACGATGCAAGCATAAAATTTATTTTTATGAAATTATCTACATGTATCGCAATCTTTAATATTAATTATTTAAGTGATGGTTTTATTTAAACCCACAACTTTTTAATGTGATCCCTGGAATTCGTATTGAAAGTGAATTAGGAAACTGAAGTTATTTTGTTTTTACTACAGACAAACAATGCGATTAAATTAGTAGCTCTGTTAATTATTGATGGTTTTTTTTGATCTTGAGTTTTGAAGCAATTGATTCAATTTTAACATAGCATAAAACAATAAGATTGCTATACAGGGAACATATATTGGATTAATGGAACCTCTTAAAAAACGAAAAAATAGAATGAACGATACCATCGAAATTAGTTGTAATATCCATGATTTGCCGGTATTTTCCAAATTTCTAAGTATTGTTAATCCCCATTTGAAATTTTCAAAATAGATGAGTAAAAAAACATATATATACATGGTGAGTATCTGAACAATATAGCCATCGAGCATAAAGAAAACCTTGCCAATTTTCCATTGCGAAATATAATGGTAAACATTAAAGTAATTTAAACAAGTCCAAAGGATTAAAAGCCCCAAACTTAATTTGAATAAATGCTTTAATTCTTTGTATAAAAAATGATACTCATTGAACCATTTAGTTTTTCCAAGCCAATATCCAATAAAAAGTATTGAAATACCATACGAAAAACCAAACAATTGATTAGGCGTAATTAGTATGCTAAAGGTTTGATAAAAGTTATTTAAGGTAAGTTGTGTGGTAGATAACTCGTAAAAACAGACATCCAGAAAATTATTTGAATCGGTGAAAAGTGAAAAGAAGACAGCTAAGAACACAAAAAGTGTTATTGTAATTGGAATATAAAGCTGACTCCGATTTCTGTACCAAAAAAGAATAGGATAAAAAATAGCTAACGGCAGAATAGAAAGCGTTGCAGCGTTAGCAAATGCCAATGCAATGGCAATAATTGCATAACTCAAGCTATGAATTATAATCTGTGAAAAATCTTTATTATCTAATAATAAAGCAGCTTTTGCTCCCATTATTAAACAGATAAAAGAGAATAGTTTCCAATTTATCAGGTAATTATAAAAACCTAAAAAGAATGTTTTAGAAGCTGGATTATTAAGTTCTATTGAAGCTTGACCATTAATTGCAATTGCAGAAGCTACTAACCAACCAAAAAATATTGTTAAACCACCAATGGAATAATAAATTTTTTGTTCGTGTTTCATGTTGTTATAAATTATTTTTCCACAACGTTTATGTTTCCAATGGCGCCTTTAATTGTAAATTCTAAGTTATGTTTAGCTTTGCCGTATAATTTGTTGCTATGTTCTTTTCCTTGTTTGTTATATCCTGGCGTGTCAACACTTCCTAAAAAACCTGAAACAATTAATTTAACACCCACATCGTCTGGTACATAAAGAGTAATTTCACCAATACCTGCATTTATTATAGCTGTTAAATCGTTTTTCCAGTTGCCCGATAAATCGAATTTAGCTTCACCAATACCTGCTTCTACTTTAAGCAAAGGAATGGAAGTATTCGCTAGATTCACATCAAAAGTTCCAACTCCTAAACGAAACAATGCTTTTTTAATGTTGTAATTTTTTAAATTGATGCTTGCTTCACCAAGCCCTAGAACCAAGCCTAAGGAATAATTCTTTTTTTTATCTAAAGCTATTTTACAAATATTATCATCATCAATGTTATGCTCTTTAGAATTAATTTTTGCTACAATGGTAAGTTTTCCAAAATTATCTTTTTCGGCATATGAAACAGTTGGGTCCCAATCTTCTTTGTTATAGCTAAAGTTTACATCCGCTAATTCACTGGTCTCATCATTTACAAATAAACGTCCACCTGAAATATGAATTAGCGCTTTTATGTTATTAGCCTTACTTGATTTTATCGTTTGTTTTAATTCTGAATTTTTTTCTTGAGTAAAACTACTAAATGAGCAAAGAAGTATAAAAATAACTGGAAATATTTTTGTGATTTTCATGTGCATAAAATTTAATTAATATTATGTATTTATGTGACTTATGTGTTTTAAAATAAACTAACTGCTTATTTATTGGTTCATATTATCTGTTCTTAATTATACAATGAAGGATTTATATGATTATTTTTTGTTTTGCGACTTTAATATTCTTCTTAAGTTTTCTTCAAACAAAGGTGATTTCAAATTGGGATTAAATATTGGATTGGCATGAAATTCAGCAGTTTGTGAGTCAATAAAGCCCTTTACAAAATTGGGAGCTAAGCAGTAAATTAAATCTTCTTCAGAACCTAAATATGGTTCTTTAACAGTTAAGGCTTCGGAAAAATGATGGGGCAAGGTTTCGAGAATTTCTGAGTAATCTTCAATCAAATCCTTTCCTATTTGAATAACCATTGTATAATTTCCATAGGCTTGCCGAACAATAGTAAAATATTTTATGGTAACCGGATCTTTAGCCGACACTACATCCGAAGTATAATCTAAATGACTTTGAAACTCAAATCCTTCTTTAACAATTAATTCCGCTGTTTCTTTCGATTTGGTATTGTGCAAAAAGGTCACAACGTCGTTCTTACTTTCAATAACTTTTTGCAGCTGCTGTAGGTATTCGCTTTCCATTTGTAATTTTATATTAACCAAATCGTTTCCTAAGTTACGGAATTTACTTAACCTCATTAAAAATATTTCTTTTCATTGTGTCAAATTCTTCTCGATTGAATAAACGGGTTAAATATATGATTTTACCATCTCTATCAATAATTACATTTCTTGTAACACCCGCATCTTTTAATGCATATTGTTGAAATATTTTCCCTTTTGGGTCTAATGCTAATGGATAGGTAATGCCTGTTTGCTCAGCAAATTCCTTTGCTTTTTCCAGAGGCTCATCTCTATCAATTCCAATGAGCACAAAATCCTTAGCACTTAATTCTTTCCAAATTTCATTTTCAATAAAAGGCATTTCCTTTCTGCATACACTACACCAGCTTGCAGTGAATTGCAACATAACAACCTTACCTTTATGATCAGAAAGCTTAAAGGTTTTTCCATTAGTTAATTTAGCTTCAAAATTGGGAGCTAAATCACCGACATTAACAACATAACCTCGATTGTTATTCTCACTTTGAGCAAAAATATTTGAATGGCAAAAGCATACAAATACCCATGCAATTATTAGTAATTGGGTTGCTTTCATTTCTATAATAGTAGTTTTTTTTATAGTTTCAAAGGTGAAGATATAAATAATTATTTGTTGAAAAAACTATCATTAGAACTAAATAAGCGTCATAACGCAAAACGCTTATATGAGTCCAGTATAAAAAGGGATTAAATCGGGAAAAGTTAAAAATTAGCATTACCCCAACCCTGCTGGCGCCATGAGTATGGCAGCCTTAGAATTATTTTAAGATGAGATTAAGGGTAAAAATGTATGTTGCATTGTCAGTGGCTGTAATAAGTATATAACACGTAACGAAGAAATAAAAGGACACACGTTAATGTATTAGAGTTTGAAATACTATTTTATTGTGCGTTTTTAGCAACGTGCTGGAGCATTGCGTGAATTTGTGAATGACATTTTAAGCCCGGGCGATGACATTACCTTATTTGAGTATTCTAAAAAACACAACAGCAAAAAGGGCTCGGCATTAATTGGTATTGAGCTACAGAAAAAGGAAAATTTTAAGAGGCTAATTAACAACTTGGAATCGAAAGGTTTTGCTTATGAATATGTAGATGACAACCAGAATTTATTTCAGTATTTGGTGTAGAGATAATTTGACCCCCGCCATGTAAGCTAATTTGCTAAGCATCTTTGAGATGCTTAGCAAATATTAACTTAGGTTTTTGCTTATTATCAAGGAAAATTTTAGCAATAACGATTTCAGGTCAAAAAAAGACGCTGAAATGTTATTTCATACTTCACTTTTATAATTAACCTTAAATCGTTTTCGAAGTAGACATTTTCGGAAAAACTTTAATAAAGGAATGTTTCTTTACAAGTATATAAACAAGGATATTCTTTATTTCAGGATTTGGTGTAAAACAAAGTGCTATTTTGGATCAAGTAAATATTAGGGTTGTTTTTAATATTTTTTCTTATTTTCAAAAAATGGAATTAGAAACTTTATTACAC
>JAEINW010000010.1 GCA_016342715.1 Salinivirgaceae bacterium
AAAAAATTATTTTAACACTATAATTTACTGATTTTAAATAAGCTTGAGTTTATGCTTATACAAACATAGGAACTGTAGAACAATAAAAATATTTTCTAGTTTTCTTCAGGTTCTACTTTTGAGTCGCCAGCAGGCGCAGTACTTTCTTCATATGCATCTTCTTCAAGAATTGATTTTCCTTTAAAATTTACAAATTTGGTTAAATCCATTAAATAGATTGCTGATAATTGAATAGATGTATTTTTACTTGATGAAGTTGTATTATAATCATCAATATTTACAACACCTTGCGCAAACCGTAAATCAATATTTAGCTGATCTTTGTTTTTAAAAGGTATGTTTGCACCACCTCCGATATTAAAGCCAAAATCAACTCTATTGTAAATCGACAAATCATCATGAGATTCTGAGAATGTATCGCCATTATCACTCTTCGTAACATATGTTTGCCCTGTTAAAACATCTGTATAAAACCCTCCTGAACCATAAATCTGAATCCCTGCTATGGTTTTAAATGCATATTGTGCAATTATGGGTAACCCAAAATATTTATAATTCGATTTTGCTTTAAAATTCAGCGCATCATCTTTAGCTGCAACACCCTTTTCTGAAAAAATAAGCTCGGGTTGGATTGATAATTTTTTAGTTATTCCAAATTTTGCTACAGCTCCAAATTGATAACCTAAATTCATTTTTTTATCTATTGTACCGGTAACTTCAGTGCTCATGGTAGATATATTACCCCCGACTTTTGGTCCCACATAAAGGTAACCAACTCCAAAACCTCCTATATTAAATAACTGAGCCTGTAAACCCACGAAAGCAATAAGCGCAAATGCTAATAATGTTATCTTCTTCATTATTTATGTGTTTTTGGTTAATTTGAAGACTAAAGTTATAATTTTGAATAAGATAATCAAACCACAAACAAAAAAAAGTCACCACAAAATGCGATGACTTTTTTTTAAAATAAATTTTCTAGTACTTAGGCCTTACTCCTAAATTGTAAAACATAAAAGAGTATATATCGCTATATTCTTCAATAATTTTTGCCGTAGGTTTACCTGCCCCATGTCCGGCCTTGCTTTCTATTCTGATAACAACAGGATTAGAACCCATATATTTTTCTTGCATGGTAGCAATGTATTTGAATGAATGAGCTGGAACCACCCTATCATCGTGATCGGCTGTGGTAACCATTATTGCAGGATATTCTACATTTTCTTTAACTGAATGCACCGGAGAATATTTATATAAATATTCAAACATCTCTTTACTATCTTCACTGGTACCATAATCGGTTGCCCAATATCTACCAATAGTAAACTTATGGTAACGTAGCATATCCATTACTCCCACAGCAGGAAATGCTGCTCCAAATAAATCGGGACGCTGATTAACTACCGCTCCAACTAATAAGCCACCATTCGATCCACCCATTAAGGCAATTTTACCTTTGCTTGAATATTTTTCATCAATTAGGTATTCTGCTGCTGCAATACAATCATCAAAAACATTTTGCTTTTGCATTTTGGTTCCTGCTTTGTGCCATTCTTCGCCGTATTCACCACCACCGCGCAAATTCATCATAGCATAAACACCACCTTGCTCCAACCAAATTAAACGACCCACACTAAACGATGGAGTTAAGGAAATATTAAATCCACCGTATCCGTAAAGCAATACAGGGTTCTTCCCATTCAATTCAATACCCTTTTTATGAACAATAAACATTGGAACTTTTGTACCGTCTTTACTGGTATAAAACACTTGTTTTGTTTCGTATTCATTGGCATCAAAATCAACATCAGTTTCCTGATATAATTCTGATTTATTCTCGGCAATACTATATTTATAAACAGTAGCTGGAGTTGTAAATGAGGTAATTGTATAAAAAGTAAACGCATCTTCTTTCTTTCCACCAAATCCACCAACAGAGCCCAAAACTGGAAGGTCAACATCATATTCGTATGCACCTTTCATATTATAAACTTCTACCTGACTATGAGCATCTTTTAAATATTCAACAATTATTTTACCTCCAACAATATCAGCCGTTTGCAAAACGCCCTCTTTCTCTGGAATAAAATCTACCCAATTTTCACGATCGATATTGTTTAAATCAATAGCTATGATTTTATATTTAGGCGCTTGGTAGTTTGTCATTACTAAAAGTTTTCCATCAATGTGCTCAAGCACTGAAAAATCACTTTCAAAATCTTCGACAATTTTCATCACCTTGTCACCCTTATTCACACCTTTTATATAAAAAGCATTGCCCGACGTTGATTCAGACACCGAAATAACTAAATATTTTTGGTCCTCAGTTACACCAGCACCAAAACCCCATTGAGGATTTTTTGGGTCTTCATAAATTAATTGATCTGCTGATTGATCGCTTCCAATTTTATGATAATAAACTTTGCTATTTTCATTCACACCTTTAAGTGCATCACCTTCTTTTGGTTCAGGATATCGAGAATAAAAAAACCCATCATTAAGCCACGAAATTCCCGAGAACTTTGTCCAAACAATATGATCGTCGAGCAGTTTTTTAGTTTTAATATCCATTACAAAAAACTCATTCCAATCAGAACCTCCTCTTGAAATACCGTACCCTAAATATTTTCCATCTTCCGATGGAGAAAAGTTTGTTAAAGCCACGGTTCCATCTTCTGACAATTTATTTGGATCAAGAATAACTTCTTCTTCGCTTTCTAAAGTTTCTTTAATATAGGCTACGCTTTGATTCTGTAATCCGTTGTTTTTAAATACAAAATAGTGACCTCCTTTTTTAAAAGGAGCTGAGATTTTTGGATAATCCCAAAGTTTCGTTAATCGTTCTTCTACATTTTCGCGATAAGGTATTTTTGCCAAATAGCCATTTGTTACCTCATTTTGAGCAATAACCCATTCTTTGGTTTCCTCAGAGTTATCATCTTCAAGCCAACGATAAGGATCCGGAACTTCTTTGCCAAAATACACATCAACAGTATCTACTTTCTTGGTCATTGGGTAATTTAATTTAGTGGTTTTTTGTTGGCAAGCAACCATCCCAACAACAACAATTAATAGTAATAAATTTTTCATTTGTTAGTTCGTTTTAATTAAAAAATGCCTAAACCTTGTTTTAATAATATATGTAGTGAACTATTACAGAAAGTTACACCGAAAAAATAAAATAGTTACACTACATGGCAAATTTAAAAAATAAAACAAACATGTATACTATTCTTTTTCAGGAGATTTTTTAAAACAAACTACTTGTCACCTAAAAATAAATAACTACCTTTGCCCTTCAAAATTTATAAGGATATACTTATATTGTTTACTTAAAAAGCAAAACGGTTATGTACTTAACAACGGAAAAGAAAACTGAATTTTTTGAAAAATTCGGAAAGTCTGCAAAAGACACAGGATCAGCTGAAGGGCAAGTTGCATTATTTAGCTATAGAATTGCTCACTTAACAGAGCATTTGAAAAAAAACAAAAAAGATTTTAGTACGCAAAAATCACTACTAAGATTAGTTGGTAAAAGAAGAAGTTTGTTAGATTATCTGAAAGCTCAAGACATTGAAAGATATCGTGCAATTATTAAAGCACTAAACTTAAGAAAATAAAAAAAGGGCACTTAAAGTGCCTTTTTTTTTGTTTTAATTTGCCCTCTCCTAAAAAAGCTTATCCTACATCAACTTAATAACAATCAATTTTGCCGCCAAATTAAAAGAGATTATATTTGCGGTAAATTAGAAATATATAAATTTTGACTTGCAATTGCATAAAAAAGAAATCAGCAAGTCATTTAGACAAAAAGAAATGAAAATAGTAACCAAAGAAATTACCCTGGCAGATGGTCGTGTGATAACGATTGAGACCGGGAAGTTGGCTAAACAAGCAGACGGAGCTGTAGTTGTGAAAATGGGTGACACCATGTTATTAGCAACTGTTGTTTCAGCCAAGCAAGCTAAAGAGAATGTAGATTTTATGCCTCTTTCAGTTGATTACAAAGAAAACTATTCTGCTGCGGGACGATTCCCTGGTGGTTTTTTACGAAGAGAAGGACGTCCTCAAGATTCAGAAATTCTTGTTTCTCGTTTAATAGACAGAGCCTTACGCCCATTATTTCCAGCAGATTATCATGCTGATACCTTTGTAACTGTATCACTAATATCGGCTGATAAAAACACAATGCCAGACGCACTTGCCGGATTAGCAGCTTCTGCTGCACTTGCCGTTTCTGATATTCCGTTCAAAGGACCCATTTCAGAATGTAGGGCTGCAAGAGTTGAGGGAAAATTTATTATAAACCCAACTTACGCTGAATTAGCTCTAGCTGACATTGACATTATGGTTGCTGCCACTATTGATAATATTTTAATGGTTGAAGGCGAAATGAAAGAAGTTTCTGAAGCAGAAATGCTTGAAGCAATCAAACTTGCTCATGAAACTATTAAGATACAATGTCAAGCTCAAATTGAGTTAATGCAAGAGGTTGGCAAAACTGAAAAACGTAAATACAGTCATGAAAATAATGACGAAGCATTACGCGAAAAGATTCAGAAAGAAACCTACGACAAGGTTTATGCGGTAGCTAGAAAATGCCAAGCAGACAAACATGCTCGCCATGATGATTTTGAAGCTGTTAAAGAAGAATTTTTAGCACAATACTCTGATGAAGAACTTGCAGAAATTGACATGACATTAGTTGGGGTATATTACCACGATGTTGAAAAAGATGCGGTTCGTAATTTAATCTTAAACGAAGGTCTTCGTTTAGATGGCAGAAAAACAGACGAAATCAGACCCATTTGGTGTGAGATTGATTATTTGCCAACCGCACATGGTTCTGCAGTATTCACAAGAGGCGAAACCCAATCGTTAACTTCTGTAACTTTAGGAACTAAATTAGATAATAAATTGATAGATGAAGTAATGCGTCAAGGCAAAGACAACTTCCTATTACATTATAATTTTCCTCCTTTTTCTACAGGTGATGCAAGACCTTCGCGTGGAACAAGCCGCAGAGAAGTTGGTCATGGTAATTTAGCGCTCCGTGCATTAAAAGGAATGCTTCCTTCTGGCGATGACAATCCATATTCAATTCGTATTGTATCAGATATTTTAGAATCAAACGGTTCATCATCAATGGCAACTGTATGTGCAGGTACGCTAGCTTTAATGGATGCCGGTATTAAAATTAAAAAACCAGTTTCAGGTATTGCCATGGGACTTATTACCAAAGGGGATAAATTTGCTGTATTAAGTGATATTTTAGGAGACGAAGATCATTTAGGTGATATGGATTTTAAAGTGACAGGTACCAGAGATGGTATTACAGCTACTCAAATGGATATTAAAGTAGATGGATTACCCTACGAAGTATTAGCTCAAGCTTTAGAACAGGCAAAAGCTGGTCGTTTACATATTCTTAAAAAAATTACGGATACCATTTCAGAACCAAAAGCAGACTTTAAGGAGCATGCTCCTAGAGTTGTTAAATTAACAATTCCTAAAGATTGTATTGGTGCATTAATTGGTCCTGGTGGAAAAATTATTCAAGAAATTCAAGCATCAACAGGTACTACCATTATTATTGAAGAAGTTGATAATCAAGGTAGAGTTGAAGTTGTTGCAACCAGTAAAGACGCTATTGATGCTGCATTAGCTCGCATTAAAGGTATTGTTGCTGTTCCTGATATAGGTGAAGTTTACAAAGGAAAAGTAAAAGCAATTGTTGCATTTGGTGCGTTTGTTGAAATTCTTCCAGGAAAAGAAGGTTTGCTTCATATTTCGGAAATTGAATGGCGCAGACTTGACAAAGTGGATGAAGTTTTAAAAGAAGGCGATGAAATTGAAGTAAAATTAATCGATATTGACAAAGCCGGAAAATTGAAACTTTCTAGAAAAGTTCTTTTACCTCGTCCTCCAAAAAAACAAGATTAAATATACCTTAATTATAATATTTTGAGCTGTTTCTTTTTGAGGCAGCTTTTTTTTTGAACCATATCAAAGATTATAGTTTACACTAGATTTTTTGACCTTAGCAAATAAAATAAGTAGCCGCTAAATAAATTAAGCTGAAGTTAAATATATAAAGATGTCAGCACTACTTCTTTTATATTAAAATAAAACCAATTTGTCTACGTTAAATGTGTTATGGAAAACAATTTCTTAATTATCTCACCATATATAAATTAGTTTTTATAAAAACGTATTACATTTATAAACTCAAAACCAATTAATTTAACAACTAACAAACAAACTCTTATGAAAAAATTATTGACTTTCATTATTGCATTTGTTTTAATAACCAGTTGTGTTCCCAAAAAAAAATACACGCAGGTTACAAAAACAGACACTAATGGCTACACCTACGAATCGGTAACAAATGATCCATACGGATTAAGAATTTACACCTTAGAAAATGGATTAAAAGCCTATTTAAGCGTAAATAAAGACGAACCCAGAATCCAAACTTTTATTCCTGTAAAAGCTGGCTCAACATACGATCCAGCAGACAACACAGGCTTGGCTCATTACTTGGAGCATATGATGTTTAAAGGAAGTCCTAAATTTGGAACCATTGACTGGGAAAAAGAAAAAGTTTTACTTGATGAAATTTCAGATTTATACGAAAAACATAAAGCAGAAATAGACCCTGCTAAGAAAAAAGAAATTTATAGCCTCATTGATAAGACATCACAAGAAGCTGCTCAATATGTTGCTCCCAATGAATACGACCAATTAATTAGCTCAATTGGCGGAAAATATACCAACGCTTATACCACAAATGAGCGAACCGTTTATATGAACAACATTCCTTCAAATGAATTAGACAAATGGTTACAGATTGAATCTGAACGATTTTTTAATTTGGTTTTACGTGTGTTTCATACAGAATTAGAAACTGTTTATGAAGAATTTAACATGGGGCAAGACCGTGATGGAACAAAAGCTTATTTTGCATTATTGAGTGAATTGTTTCCAAACCATCCTTATGGACAACAAACTACCATTGGAAAGGCGGAGCATTTGAAAAATCCTTCAATGGAAAACATTAGAAAATACTGGTCAACTTATTATGTTCCTAATAATATGGCTATTTGTTTATCGGGCGATTTCAACCCTGAAAAAACAATTCAACTAATTGATAAATATTTTGGGAAAGAACCTTCAAAAGAAATTGAACCCGTTGTTACCCCAAAAGAAGAACCAATTACTGAAGTAAAAGAAACCGAAGTATTTGGGCCAGAGCAAGAGTTTATGATGTTGGCTTACCGTTTTGATGGAACTACAAGTCGCGACAAAAAAATGGTTACTCTAATTGATTACCTTTTAAATAACTCTCAAGCAGGACTCATTGATTTAAATTTGAATCAACAACAAAAAGTACTTAAAGCGGGTTGCGGACCTAACTTTATGAAAGAATATGGATTTCATATATTTAATGGAACTCCACGACAAGATCAATCGTTGGAAGAAGTTCGCGATTTAATTTTAGGCGAAATTGAAAAAATTAAAAAAGGAGAATTCGAAGATTGGTTAATTGAAGCATCCATTAATAATATGAAATTGGAGGAAATTAAAAGCCAAGAAAATAATTTCAGAGCTCATAAATTCGCGGTTACTTTTGCCGATGGAGTTAACTGGGTAGATTATCTTAATTTTAACGAAGAACTTTCTACACTTACAAAAGAAGAAATTATTGCTTTTGCTAACGAAAAATATACAGCCAATAATTATGTAGTTATTTATAAACGAAAAGGCGAAGACACCAATATTGTAAAAGTTGAAAAACCTGAGATAACTCCTGTTGACTTAAAAAGAGAAAATCAGTCAACTTTCTTTACCACCTTAACATCACAGGAATCGGAACGTTTAGAGCCCGTTTTTATCGATTACGATCAAACAATCGTAAAAAAAGAATTGGCAAAAGGGGTTGGATTTAACTACATACAAAACCCAACCAATGAACTATTTAAACTAGAGTATATTGTTAACATGGGTAAAAACCATGATAAAGAATTAGCTTTAGCTGTTAATTACTTGCCATTTTTAGGAACTGATAAATATTCACCAGCAGAATTGCAACAAGAATTTTTTAAATATGGACTTGAATTTGGGGTTTCAACAACTTCCGATCGTTCGTACGTTTACATTAATGGTTTAGAAGAAAACGTTGATAAAGCCATAGAATTATTAGAGCATGTATTAGCTAATGCAGTTCCAGATGCCGACTCCTATAAAAAATACGTTGAAGGTATTGAAAAGAAAAAAGCTGATAATAAGCTTGACAAAAGAACTATTCTGAATCAAGGCATGATGAGTTATGCCAAATATGGCTCAAAATCATCATTTACCGATATTCTTTCGAAAGAAGAAATGATGGCCATTGACCCAAGTGCTTTGACTTCAAAAATTAAAGAAATAACAAAAAAAGAACACATTATTTTTTATTACGGTAAAAAATCGGACAAGGAAGCTTTTGACTTGTTAAAAAACAAACATATTATTGATGCTGAATTACAAGCAATTCCTGAACCAACCAATTATGCTGAACTTGAAATATCGAAACCGCAAGTTTATTTTGTAAACTACGACATGGTTCAAACTCAAATTATGATGCTTTCAAAAGATGAGGTTCTGAACAATAGTTTAACACCGAAAGCTCGCTTATTTAATGAGTTTTATGGTGCGGGTTTATCATCTATTGTTTTTCAGGAAATAAGAGAATCAAGAGCTTTAGTATATTCTGCATATTCTTACTTTTCAACACCAAACCGAATGGGTGATTCGCATTATAATTATTCATTTATGGCAACACAACCTGACAAATTAAAAGCAGCTACATTGGCCATGTCCGATTTATTATCAGAAATTCCTCAGGCCGACAAGCAGTTTGAATTAGCAAAACAAACCATAATGAAAAATATTGAAACAGAAAGAATTATTAAAGATAGAATTTTCTGGAATTATATTTCTGCTAAAGACAGAGGGCTGGATTACGACAATAGAAAAGATGTGTATGAATTCATGAAAACAGCAACACAAGCCGAATTTAAAGAATTTTTTAATTCACATATTAACAATAAACAATACGTTTATTTAGTAATCGGAAATAAAGATATGGTTGATTTTAATTTCCTTAAAAAACTAGGTCCAATTAAAGAATTAACCTTAGAGGAAGTTTTTAACTATTAAAAATTGAATATTAATCAACAGATTTTCAAAAGTTTCTGATTGATTATTTCAATTCAAAAATGATAGAACGCAGATAACACCGATCAGACTGATTTACACAGATTTTATCCGTGGTAATCTTTATCAATCAGCGTAATCAGCGTTCTATTCTTTTTTGTTTCAATTGAGTTAGCATCCTTTTGACTTTTGCAAAATGAATAACATAAAATCCGTTCAAATTACAGTCTCAGGTCGTGTTCAAAATGTTGGTTTCAGATACGCCACCTATGAAAAAGCGATAGAAATAGGCATTACAGGTTTTGTTATGAATCAGCCCGATGGATCAGTATATATTGAAGCTGAAGGAACCGAAAACCTATTGGATGAGTTTATAATTTGGTGCCACAATGGTCCCAACTGGGCAAAAGTGCTTGATGTAAAAATAGGCAAGCAGCCCATTTGTAATTTTTCAACTTTTAAAATAAAACGATAAAAATGGCCATCTACGATATTGAATCATTAAGCTACGATGATTGGTACCAAAAACCAATTGGCAAATTCATTGATAAGCTGCAAACAAAATTAATTTTTGATGCACTAAAGCCAAATTCAGAAATGAAAATTTTAGATGTAGGTTGTGGTACAGGAAATTTTAGTATAAAACTTGCCAAACTTGGTTGTGATGTAATTGGTGTGGATGTTTCTGAAGCTATGTTAAAAAAAGCAAGAGAAAATGCAAATACAACAACTATTTCTTTTAAGAAAATGAAAGCAACTAAACTCAACTTTTCAGACAATTATTTTGATGCCGTTATTTCAATTACTGCATTTGAATTCATTGAAAATAATCAATTGGCTTTTAACGAAATGATGCGTGTTTGCAAACCCAACGCTCCCATTATTATAGGCACTCTTCATAAAAATAGCAGCTGGGGTAATCTATATGAATCTGATGAAATGAGAAAGAATTCTATATTTAAATATGCTAAACTCAAATCAAAAGCAGATTTACAAAAATATGATTCATTAAGTCTGATTTCCATATCAGAGTGTTTGCATATGAACCCAACTTTTATCGAAAAAGACTTTACATTAGAAAACGAACAACAATTAAAAAATCAAAATCCTGGTGGATTTATCTGCGGCTTATGGAAAAAATAATATCAGCTGAACTTTCATTTTTATCTATTGGAAGTGAAAAATATCTTGAAGATATTGAGATAGTTTTAAATATAATTAAAGCTACAAACCTTGAATACAAAATTGGTGTAATATCAACTTCGGTAATTGGTGAAAAATCAGAAGTATTAAAACTAATAAATAAAATAGTAGACGAAATGGTCGAAATTTGCGGATTTCGATTCGACATTAAACTAAGCAACCTTTGTGGTTGCAATATTGAATAAGCTGCCTTTTTTAATCTTTTTGCGCTTTCATTTCTTCCAATTCATGTGTAAATTTTTCCCACTTATGCATCTCTGCATCTAAATTGTCTTTTAGTTTTTGGTATTCCTCAAAAACCGATTGATCTTCAATATTTTCAGGATTAGCAAGCATTTGATCCATCGCTTCAATTTCAGTTTCGAAAGTCATAATTTGCGCCTCACTATCATCCACCAATCTTTGAGCTTTACGAATTAGCTTGTCAATTTCTTTCCGCTCTTCGTATTTGAGTTTATTCCCACTTTGCTCTTTATTCTTATTTTCTGATGCTTTTTTCTTCGTAGCAATATTTAACTGATTGAAAGTTTCAATTTTCTTTTTATCCAAAAATTCCGAAACTCCGCCCAAATATTGTCGCATCTTTTTATCACGGAATTCATAAACTGTATTCACTACCCCATCTAAAAAATCACGGTCGTGAGTAACCAGAATTAAGCTTCCATCAAAATGCAACAAGGCTTGTTTTAAAATTTCTTTCGATCGTAAATCCAGATGGTTGGTAGGTTCATCGAGTACCAATAAATTAGCTGGTTCTAATAATAATTTCGCCAGCGACAGACGGGCTCTTTCTCCACCCGATAGTATACTTACTTTTTTGTCAATATCTTCGCCTCTAAATAAAAACGATGCCAAAATATCCCTAACTTTTGTACGAACATCTCCTGTGGCAACATCATCGATAACCTGAAAAACCGTTTTATTATCGTCGAGCATTTCACTCTGGTTTTGAGCGTAATAACCAATCTTTATATTTGGTCCAATTTTTAATACGCCATTATAATCGTGCTGTCCAATAATAACTTTCGAAAGCGTAGTTTTTCCTTCTCCATTTTTCCCAACAAAAGCAATTTTTTCTCCTTTTTCGAGTATAAAATCCAATTTATCGAGCACTAAATGATCGGCAAAGCTTTTTGAAAGCTCTTTTGTTTCAAGAACAATTTGACCCGAATGGGGCGCTGGTGGAAAGCGAAAATGTATAGCCGAACGATCAATTTCATCGAATTCAATACGATCAATTTTATCTAATTGTTTTATGCGCGATTGCACTTGAACCGCTTTTGTGGCCTGATACCGAAATCTATCAATAAACTGCTGGGTTTCATCTATCTTTTTTTTCTGATTCAAATAGGCCGATTTTTGCTGCTCCAACAACTCTTCACGTAACAGTAAATATTTTGAATACGAAACTTTATAATCATACACCTTACCCAATGATATTTCAATGGTTCGGGTGGTTAAATTATCTAAAAATGTTTTATCGTGTGAAACGACAACAACCGCTCCTTCATAATTTTTAAGCATCTCTTCAAACCAGGTTATCGATTCAATATCCAAATGGTTTGTTGGCTCATCGAGCAATAAAACATCGGGTTTTTGCAATAACACTTTGGCTAATTCAATACGCATGCGCCACCCCCCACTAAATTCGCCAGTCGGTCGTTTAAAATCGCTGCGCATAAAACCTAAGCCCAATAGAGTACTCTCCAGTTCGGCCTCAATAGCACCCCCTCCTAATAAATTGAATCGATCGGTTTTTTCTGTTAAGCGATTAATTAATTCCAAATAATCAGATGATTCGTAGTCGCTTCTATCAGTAATTTCAATATTAATTCTTTTTATCTCTTTTTCGAGAGATAAAATTTCAGTAAAAGCCGATAATGTTTCCTTGTAAACCGTTTTTGTATCAGAAACCGTCATTTGCTGGGGCAAATAACCTAAAGTAGTATCTTTTGGAATGGCAATTTGTCCCTTTTCATAGGCTAATTGACCACAAATTATCTTCAATAAAGTAGACTTTCCAGCACCATTTTTCCCCGTCAACCCTATCCTATCGCGGGGATTAATCAAAAAACTTATATCATCAAACAAAGGTGTTCCTGAAAACTCAACCGTTAACCCATTTACCGAAATCATATTGTAAAAATTTAAGCTCAAAAGTAGAAAAGTTATTTCATGAATATTTAAAAAATTGCATGAAGTTTTATTTTGTCTTTATTTTGACAATGTGCATATTAAACAATATTTTTGGCTATGAAAATTCAATCAATAAAAAAACGAATAGTATTTCTTCTGATTTGCTTGTTTTCCCTAAATTCAGCATCTGCACAATCGGTTGGACTAGTGCTTAGCGGTGGTGGTGCAAAAGGAATTGCTCACATTGGGGTAATAAGAGCCTTAGAAGAAAATAACATTCCTATTGATTATGTTGGAGGAACATCCATTGGAGCCATTGTGGGTGCTTTATATGCAATTGGCTTTTCACCCGACGAAATGGAAGAACTTTTAACGTCAGAAGATTTTGAAAAATGGATTTATGGCTACATTGACATAAAAGAAGAATATTATTATAAACTTAAAGATGAATCAGCTTCATGGATTGAAATTCCACTTGCCAAAATTGATGGCGATATAATTCCTCAATTACCTACAAATATTATTTCTCCAGAACAAATGGATTTGCGATTTATGCAATATATGGAACCAGCCAATGCAGCAGCAAACTATAATTTTGAAGACTTAATGGTTCCGTTTTTTTGTATTGCTACCGATGTTCACAAGAACAAACCTGTTATATTGTCAAAAGGCAGCTTATCATCTTCCGTTCGCTCATCAATGACTTTTCCTGGATATTTTAAACCCATTATAATTGACAGCACCTTGTTATTTGATGGAGGTATGGAAAATAATTTTCCAACCGATATCATGATAAACAAGTTTGCTCCTGACATTTTAATTGGCAGCAAAGTGGCATCGAACCCAAGCAAACCCAATGCAGAAGATATTTACGAGCAATTGGAAAATGTATTTATGAAATACACCAATTATAGCATGCCAAAAAATGGAATTCTAATTGAACCACAAGTTTCGGAATATGGTTTTCTCGATTTTAAAGAATTCGACACCCTAAGCAACAGAGGATATAGAGCGGCTATTGAAAAAATAGATTCTATAAAGAAAATGATTACCCGAAGAATAGATACAAATCAAGTGAATCAAAAGAGAGCAGCTTTTAAGTGCAGCTACAAAAATTTTGTTTTTGAAAATATCTATATTACGGGTGTTAATGATGAAACTGTTGACTATATTTTAAAAAATATTAGAAGAAACAGAAGTCAACTTAGCTTTGAAGACTTCGAAAAGGAATACTTTAAATTATTATCTGATAAACTAATAAAATCGATTTACCCCCATACTACTTTTAACCCCCTTACCAATACCTTTGATCTGTATTTAGATATAAGAATACAGAATGAATTTTCTGTTGAATTGGGTGGCAATATTTCTTCAAATGTGCGTAATATGGGATATGCCGGAATCGATTATGTTTTCCAAAAGAAAAATATTTACAATTTGTCAGGGAATTTTATAATTGGCAAATTCTACAACTCTATTCATGGTAAATTTCGTATGGATTTCCCTCCCAGAAACCTATCAAAAGATAAAACGCTATCTCCTTTTTATATTGATATTTCTGCTGCAAATAACAATTGGAATTTCTTTACAACAACCTCCGATTGGTTTGTTGATAAAGAATCACCTACAAAAGTTGAACAATCTGAATCACATTTTCAATCGAATTTTGGTCGCCCCTTATATAATAGAGGTTTATTTTATTCGGGCTTTTCATACGGCCGATTAACCGACAATTATTTCTACACCAACATTGTAGAGCAAAAAGATGTTACCGACGAAACCATATTCAATTATTCAAGTGTTCATGCTACCTACGAATATAGTACCCTTAATTACAAAGAATACGCAAACAAAGGTAGATTTGTACAATTTCAAGCTCGTTACATTACAGGTCAAGAAATTTACACCCCTGGAACAACATCCATTCCATTTAATTCTAAAGAATTAAGTACCGGCCATTCTTGGTATCATTTGTCATACTCTCATACAAAGTATTGGAATTTAACAAAAACATTCACCATAGGAGGACGATTCGATGCTACCTACACCAACAAAAGTTCTTTCAGCAATTCAATGGCTACTTTATTAAATGCATATACATATCAGCCATTTCCGCAAAGCAAAGTGTTTTTTTTAGAAAAATTCAGAGCCCACTCATATGCTGCCATTGGCGCAATTCCAATCTTTCATTTGAATGAAAGAATTGATTTTAGAGGAGAAGTTTATGCTTTTCAACCCTATAAATACATAAGTATAAAAACATTTACGCCATCGTACAGCAAGGCCTTCTCAACCCCTAGCGCTATGGCATCATTGGGGGCAATTTTCCACACGCCTTTAGGTCCACTTGCCTTAACTGCCAGTTATTTTATGAATGAAGAAACCAACTTCTATTATCAATTAAATTTTGGCTACTTATTATTTAATAAACGTGGAATTGACTAACAAATCATTAGCTTTTAATTACATATTTTACAATATAAACTGATACCATTGTATTTATGATAAATAAATAATTCCTATCTTTCTTTTAATAAAAAAGAAGAATATGCAGAAAAATCTTGTAAGCCCAACCGCTGGATTTGGCACCATGCCGGTATTTATGACTGCCATAAGCACCATACTGGGAGCAATTTTATTTCTTCGATTTGGATGGGCTGTAGGTAATATTGGGTTATTAGGCACCTTAGGAATAATAGTATTGGGGCATTTAATTACTATTCCAACCGCATTAGCTGTTGCTGAAATAGCTACCAACCAAAAAGTGTTGGGTGGGGGCGCCTATTATATTATTTCCCGATCGTTTGGATTAAATATTGGAGCGGCTATTGGTATTACACTTTATCTTTCGCAAGCAATAAGTGTAGCTTTTTATATTATTGCTTTTGGTGAAGCATTCGAGCCGATTATTAAATTTTTTAACGAATATTATGATATACTTATTCCAAAAAAAGCCATAACACTCGGATCAATGCTTATCATATCTGCATTAATACTAACACGGGGAGCAAATATGGGAATGAAGTTTCTATATTTTGTGGTGGTTCTTTTATTTATTTCAATAGCTATGTTTTTCTTCGGAAAATCATCAATTGAACCCTATCACATCGATTTCTATAAACATGTTGAAAACCCCAAAAGCTTTTTTTATGTGTTTATGATTGTTTTTCCCGCCTTTACTGGAATTGCCGCAGGCTTAGGTTTATCTGGCGATTTAAAAGATCCAAAAAGATCAATACCTCTTGGAACTATTGGAGCAACAGTGGGCGGATTAATTATTTACACACTTGCCGCATTTAAATTTGCAGCTTCAGCATCTCCTGAAGATTTAGTTACTGACCAACTAATTATGAGTAAAATAGCCACATGGGGACCAATTATCCCCATTGGTTTGGCTGCGGCTTGTTTGTCATCGGCATTAGGCTCTATTATGGTTGCGCCTCGCACCATTCAAGCCATTGGGCTTGATGAAATCTTCCCTAACCAAATGATAAATAAATGGTTTGCTAAGGGAAAAGTTAGAGATAATGAACCAGTGAACGCTTCATACATAACCATAATTATTGCATTTATTTTTGTACTTGTTGGGGATATAAATTTTGTGGCAGAAATCATCTCCATGTTTTTTATGATTACATACGGAGCTATCTGTTTAATTTCATTTTTAGAGCATTTTGCTGCGGATACTGCTTACAGACCTACATTTCGATCGAGATGGTATTTGTCGGCAGTTGGAGCTGCATTATCATTTTGGGCGATGTTTAAAATGAATGCAAGTTATGCTTTTGCATCCCTTTTTATTATGTCGCTAATTTATATACTTATAAGCAGAACAAATAAAGACAAACGAGGACTTGCAAAATTATTTAAGGGGGTTGTTTTTCAATTAAGCAGGCAGTTACAAATATTTGCTCAACGAGCCGATAAGGAAGATCGCGAAGTAAGCTGGAGACCCTTTGCCATTTGCATTTCGTCAGATACTTTTAAACGTCGATCGGCATTTGACATTTTACGTTGGATATCCTACAAATATGGTTTTGGTACTTACATACATTTTATAAAAGGCTTTTTAAACGAGGACACCAATTTGGAATCGAAACAAGTGCTTAATAGACTTATTAATTTGGCTGCTGGAAGTAAAAACCGCGTTTATTTAGATACTATCATTAGCCCATCGTACACATCAGCCATTGCGCAGGTTATTCAGCTAACAAACATTTCAGGTAAAGTTAACAACATGGTAGTTTTTGAATTCAGCAGAACCGAACCCGAAAGCGTTAATGAAGTGTTGAAAAATTTTCAGTTACTCGAATCAACAGATTTTGATGTTTGTGTATTAAACACATCATACAAAAGTTTTGGTTATAAAAAAGAAATTCATGTATGGATTAGCTCCGAAGATTATGAAAATTCAAATTTAATGATTTTGCTTGCATATATAATTTTAGGCCATCCCGATTGGAAAAAGGGGCATATTAAAATCTTTGCGGCCCATCCGATTGCCAACATAAGTCAACAAAAAGAAGAACTATTAAAATTGATAAAAGCTGGGAGATTACCCATTTCGCCTTCAAATATTAGCTTAATTCCAATTGAAGATTCTGAGAAGACTAAACAAACTATTGCAAGAAATTCAATTGATGCAGATTTGACCATTGTTGGCTTTAATTATCATGAAGCTGATAATATTGAAGCCGATGAATTATTTAATGGTTATGGCGATGTTGGAAATATTTTATTTGTGAGTGCATCAAAAGCAAAAGAAATAAAATAACCGAGCTTGTACAAAAAGAAGTTTGCCTATCCTTTAAAAACTAAAAACTAAAATAGAATGCTGATAAAATCGCTATACATCGGTCGAATTAACCCGAAAAATTATGCTTCGCATGAGCTAAAGGTTCGGGACTTAATTATTACTCCCTCTGGTCGTGAGAACGCTTCGCTTGGTTGAGAAGCTGTTTGTGCTTGATTGACAACGTGTTGGTTTTAGAGCCTTAACTTATACAATAGCCCAACCGAGCTTGCGAGCTCAACGGAGTTAAAAGTGGGCTATGAATTTGAATCTCAAAACGCGCAATAAACACAACAAAACCAACACTTTACGCAAACAGAATTTCTTTTCTCATGAATTATGGGGGTTAACATTATCAGCCTACCATCGCTTTTCAATTTAAAAGATACAATTGTAAAAGCATCTATTTTGCAATAACTTTTAAATATTACACCTCTAAATTTGTAAATTCTTCAGTAGTTTCAAAGTCATATTCCGGATATTCATAAATTGACATGCGTGGTTCCGTTTCTCCAATAGAATAACCATATACCAATTCATATTCTGAGGGATCTTCTCCAATACGCTCCAATTGTCGAACATACTGTCTCATAGTTTTTGATTCAACTACTGTAAACTTTTCCATTTTTTTAATTATTGGACTATGGTTACGATTTGCATCATAATCAAATTCCAATATTCTATGCCCAAAACGAGTAATTCCAATTACTCTAAAAGTTAAACTTTTTCCAACCCCAGGAATATTCATTACATTTCTATCTGTTGCCAAAAAAGGCAACTCCGCTTTTTCTCTAAGCCTATTAATATAAGTTTTTATTTTTTCAGCATAGAGCGGAAAGTCTTTAATATTCTCCAATTCCTCTTCAGGAATTGCACCTAATATTTTTTCCTCAACCGATTCTTGCACAGCTCTTGCATTTGTAGCAAAATTATGGCTGTTCTCTTTAAACCCTTTTATTGAAAAAGAATAATATGAAACAACTCCAACATCATTCAGTACTTTTCTTAATTTTGCTGCATGACCGCGCACAGAAGCAGCCGCAGTAAAAACCATTTGATTGGCAACCAGCCAACCAGCATCAGTAAGTTTTTTTATTCCTATTTCAGCTTCTGGTGTAACTTCCATTGAGGAAATAAAATGAGTTTGAATAACGAACTGTTTAAAACCAATTCCTGAAGCTTTCTTTTTAAAATCGGCTAATATGTTGCATAAATTATCAGTCATTCGCTGGGGCAGATAAACAGGCAATCTAGTTCCTAATCTAATTCGCAGCATCTCTGCAAGCTTTTTTCCGTTGGGCAGTTTTTCATTATTTTTTTTCTTACGTAAAGCCATCGCATAAACGGCATCCAGTATTATTCTCAACGATTCGTCAGAACTCATTAAAGCATCACCCCCGGTAATTAAAATATCGCGTAATTTCGAATCCTTTTCAAAATAATTCATTAAATTCTCCAGACGTTCTTCCCATTTTGCATCGGGTTTTAAACGGTTGAGATCAAAATTTAAATGCCCACTCTGAAAATCGTACATTCTCTGGCACGACACACACAAACCGCCACAGGCACGACCAACTGTATCGGGTATTAAAATAGCCACTTCGGGATACCGCCTGTGCATATTATGAGCCGATGGCAAAATCCATCCAGCAGCATTTGGTTCGCCAGGTTTTACAATATCTTCTTTTTCCCAGGCAACAATTTTTCCAAACTCATTAATGAGTTTCTTGCTGTAAAAAACATAGTCTCTTATCGCCTGATCTGAACCAACACCAAACTCATATTCTCGAGTGTTTAGTAGCGATAAATAGTAAGGATTGACAAAAAATGGAATTCCTGCCGCACGCGCATCGTTTAAAATTGAGATTGTTTCTGGAGTAATGGAGTAACCCAGCATTTTATTCATAGTTTCTGGATCACGAACGGCAAATTTTAAATGAAACTGCCAATCATCCCACCATTTGGTTGCTTGTTCCAACTTTTGTTGATCGGATAAACCCTGTTCAAAAGCAAATTTAGAATCGCTTTTTGTTTTTTCTTTTATATTTTGAATTAAAACTTTTAGTATTCGTTGCTTATTTTCAATTCTTACTTTTTTTATTTCGTCTTTTAATCCTGACGGATGCCTATCCATCCACTTGAGCACTTCCTCTTTTGATGGAACCATATATTTTTGTTCGCCATTGAACTGTCTGAAAAGATGTAGCATATCAGTAAAAAAGTCATACTTAGCGCCTCCATTTCCTTCTCTTGCAGCCAACCATAAAATTCTAAAAGGTTGAATTATAGTAACCGAATTTTTAAGATTGGCATCTTCAACTTTTCGATCCGTATTATCAATATAGTCTAAAATTCTTATGGCAGCTATGTCTTTCCAGTGAATATCACGAAGCACCTCTCTGCCTTTAATCTCTCTACGATAATATTGCAGCACCATAGAATTTGTGCCCACTTCGGATAAAACCCACTTTTTAATTTCAGAACGAACCTCATCAATAGTATCAAGTTGTAATATTTCCTTTAGTTTCGGATTTTCGTTTAATAATAATTGAAGTTTTTTATATGACCGAATACTAACCTTATTCTGATCCATTTCTCTGAAATACAAATCTAACATGTTAATTGAATATTTTTAATAAAATAAATTGGAGGTCTAATACTAATTAAACCTTATGATAAAAAAATAAGTACAAGCATTTACACTTGGTCAGAACCGACCAAAAATGAATATTAAGCGATATGTTGTATTAATTACCCCATTTTTAAAACTGGAGTAAAATTACGAATTTATAAGCACAATGACAAAAAAGTTGCCTTTCAAGCAATCTGATTTGCTTACATATTTGTAAGCGCTTACCCGTAATTAATTAATTAACTGAGTCCTATTGGAGTCGAGTTTTAAGAATATAAATAGTAAAAAAGTAAATCCCCAAAGAGATGATCCTCCGTAGCTAAAAAAAGGAAGTGGAATGCCAATTACTGGCGCTAAGCCAATAGTCATTCCAACATTAACTGCCACATGAAAAAATATGATACATGCTACACTATAACCAAAGGCTCTACTAAAAACAGACTTTTGTCTTTCGGCCAAAAATATTAGTCGCAATAGCAGTACTAAAAATAGAGCTAAAATTAGTGTTGTTCCCATAAAACCCCACTCTTCGCCAACAGTACAAAATATAAAATCGGTACTTTGTTCTGGCACAAATTTAAATTTGGTTTGGGTTCCCTGGAGATATCCTTTTCCTACTGCACCTCCAGAACCAATAGCAATCATACTTTGATTTACGTTATAACCAGCACCATAGGGATCCGATTCCATACCTAACAGTACCTTTATTCTACGTTGCTGGTAATCATCTAATACATTTCCAAAAACATAATTTACCGAAAAGGTATATGCTATTGACATAAACAATACAAACAAAATAAAATAGCCTTCTCTTAATTTGTGTTTATATATTTTTACCAAATACCAAACTGAGGTAATAATTAAAGCTGTTATAAGAATAATATTTTTTGATATTGAGGGTTTAAAAATTGCTCCCAAATACCATAATACAAAAGAGACAAAAAATAATACCAGAGCAGCAACTAAAGTTTCCTTCTTTTTACGAATAAGAAGGTAAAATACTAACAATGCAACAAGCTCAATTAATATTATTATAATATAGTTTTGGTATAACAACGACAACACAAAAAGCACAACAGCCAATAGTCCAATAATTAAATAAACAGAAGGCATCCCTTCTCTATAATAAACCAAAAATAAAACAGCAAACACCAAGGCAGAGCCCGTATCGTTTTGGAGTAAAATTAAAATTGAAGGGAAAAATACAATTGCACAAAAGATTAAAAATGTTTTAAATTTTTCAGGTTTTAATCCGTAGGTACTTAAATACTTAGCCAAAGCCAGGGCTGAGGCAAATTTAGCAAACTCAGATGGTTGTAACCTGATAGGACCCAATACTAACCACGATCTTGCACCGTTAATTTCTGTTCCAACTAACAATACTGCCAGCAGTAAAAACATTACTATTCCATAAATAACAAATGCAAAGGAAGAATAGAACTTACTATCAACAACCATGGCAATTAGAATAATAATTAACGATGCGGCAATCCAAATTAACTGGCGTCCGTAGCGCAGAGAAAAATCAAAAGTTTGAACTTGGTCTTCACTATACACAGCTGAATAAATATTTATCCACCCAAGAAACACCAAAAGGAAATACAACCCAATGGTAAACCAATCTAAATTCACCCATATATTATTCCTTCTTGCTGACATTCAATAAATTTGCATTTATAATATAATCTTGGTACCAAGTTCTAGTTATGGTGTCTGTAAGATACTCTTCAATCATTAAACTTGCAATTGGGGCTGCCCAGGTTCCTCCAAAACCACCATTTTCAACATATACAGCAATGGCAATTTGGGGATTCTCTCGTGGAGCAAAAGCAATAAAAATAGAATGATCTGCTCCATGTGGATTTTGCGCAGTACCTGTTTTTCCACAAACTTCAATTCCTTTAATTTTAGCATTACGTGCCGTACCCCCATCCAAACCATTAATAACAAGTGACATTCCTTCAATAATTGGATCAAAATAAGTGGTGTCGATTTTCGAAAAACGTTGAACCATATATGGCATTAGTTTCTCATTAAATTTCTCAGGCAATTTTTTTATTACATGAGGAGCAAAATAATAACCTTTATTACTAATAATTGCCGTCATATTTGCCATCTGAATTGGAGTCATCAATAATTCCCCTTGCCCAATAGCCATAGAAATAATGTTGAGTGATCTTATTCTTCCTTCGCCATAAACCCGATTATAATAACTTATTGATGGAATATATCCCATCTTTTCATTTGGCAAATCGATCCCTAATTTTTTACCAAAGCCAAAAGATAGCACATAATTTCTCCAAGTTTCGTAAGCATTTTCAAATGAACCATATTTTGTATGATCCAATATCGCCCGAAACTCATTAGCATACCATGCATTGCAAGAGTGCTGTATCGATTCAATAAGATTTAAATTATTTTTGTGGTTATGACATGCCATATAAAAATTTCCCGCATAATATCCATGCAAACAAGGATAGGTAGTGGCTGTCGTTATAATTTGCTCCTGTAATCCTATTAAGGCATTCATTGTTTTAAATGTTGAACCTGGCGGATATTGAGCCATTAAGGGCCGATCAAACAATGGTTTTAGAGTGTCATTTTTTAATTTACGGTAATTTACCGTACGTTCTCTACCTATTAATAGTTCAGGATTGTAAGTAGGAGAACTTACCAATGTTAATATTTCTCCTGTTGAAGGTTCTATGGCAACAATCCCTCCTATTTTATTTGTCATTAACAGCTCACCATAGGCTTGTAATTTAGCATCAAGGGTTAAAACAATATTTGCCCCATGCACTGCTGCGGTATCATATCGTCCTTTTTTATAATTACCTTTAATTCGGTTATGCACATCCACCAAATATATTTCAACTCCTTTTTTTCCACGTAAAACGTCTTCGTAAAACTTTTCAACACCACTAATACCAATATAGTCACCTGAATTATAATAGCTGTCATTTTTAGTTATATTATCATTTACCTCACCAACATACCCAAGCACATGGGCTGCTGTTTTTTCAGGATAGCGTCGTAAAGTACGTGTTTGCGTAAAAAAGCCTTTATACATGAACAATTTTTCCTGAAGGGGAGCATAGGTTTCTGCTGAAATTTGTTTTTCAAAAATAGAGGGTTTGTATCTGGAATACCTTTTTGCTTTAGTAAGTCTTTGCTTAATCTCCTCTTTTGTTAAATTCAATAAACTACTCAATTGATTGGTGTCAAATTCCGCCATTTGATTGGGTAATATCATTAGATCATAGGCTGCCTCATTATAAACCAACAGCTGGCCATTTCTATCATAAATGAGTCCTCGAGCAGGATATTGAGTAACATATCGCAGCACATTATTCGAGGCAGAACTTTTATAGGATTGGTCGATAATCTGAAGAAAAAATAGGCGTAAAATAAAAATCAGAATAATTAATCCGAATATTCCACCAACAATATATTTTCTGTTCAGGAAAGGATTCATCTATTTTCTAAAAATCAAATATTGACTTAATATAACAAAAACTGTAGTAAAAATTGTACTTAAAAACGTTCTCCAAAGTACTAAATAGTAAGAACCGAATTTGAATACTTCAATGGTAAATAAAAACAAATGATGAATGAATATAAGTATAATGGCATATTTTAAAAACCAGATCAATCCGTAATAAAATATTCTCGGAAATGTACCCGCTTCGTATCCATCGCGAGGTGCAATCGATTGTAAAACATAAGGTCGAATAAAGCCCATAAACACTGAGGCAGAAGCATGCATTCCCAATGTATCAGTAAACATATCAACTGATAATCCCAGAAAAAATGAAAGAATCAAAACCAACCAACCCGGAGTTTCAAACGGAAGCAGTAAAATGAATAAAATATATAAATATGGATTTACGAATCCACTAAATTGGATATTATTTAACACCCACACTTGCAATAACACAAGTACTACAAACCGAAAAAGATTACGTGGTATAATTTTAATCATGACTCGATTTATTTTCTAGTGTAAGCTGTTCGTTCCGAAGTAAATTACTTACTACCATTACATTCGAGATGTTTTTAAAATTTACAGATAACTTTACTCGCACCTTAATAAACTCACTCCCATCTGAATCTTCAATACCTTCAACGAATCCAATTAATTCACCCTTTGGAAACATTGATGAATATCCACTGGTAATAACAGTATCTCCTTTATTTACTGAAATATGATTAGGCAAATCTAAAAGATTAACATATCTGTAATCTAAGCCATCCCAATTTAATGAACCAAAGTAACCGGTTCGCTTAAGCATAGCACTTATTCTAAGGTTTTGATTAAGAACGCTAATAACCGAAGCATAATTATCAGTTGCATCTTTCACAATTCCAACAATTCCCATTGGCGACACAACAGCCATTTCTCTGATTACACCCTGTTTGAACCCTGCATTTAAGGTTAAATAATTATTCTGTTTATTAACTGAGTTATTTATCACTTGGCACGGAATAAACTCAAATTGCTGAATATACACCGAATCATAAACCTCAATTAGTGATATTTGATTTTTCTTATATGCCTTTTTTGAAAGTTCTTTATATGAAGCTAACGAATAAATAAGTTCCTGGTTTTTTTCTTTTAAATTAAGGTATTGTGAAATACCATTCATTTTAGAATAAACAGCTCCCGATAAATTATTTGAGGAGTTTAAATAAGCTGTTTTTTGGTAGTCATTATATTGAATAGTTAAAAAAATAGAGAAGCATTCTATTAAAATGAAAATAATAAAGTAATGATATTTATAAATAAACTTTAATAGGCTCTTCATTTAAATAAAAAACTCCTCTTTTTATATTTACTTAATTAAAAATGAAAATTTATCAGAATTCTTAAGTGCAATACCTGTTCCTCTAGCAACTGCGTGCAAAGGATCGTCGGCAACATGAAAAGGAATTTTAGTCTTTTCTTGCAATCGTTTTGCCAATCCTCGTAACAAAGCACCTCCACCAGCTAAGAAAACCCCTTTCCGATAAATATCGGTATATAATTCTGGTGGTGTATGTTCAAGTGTTGCAAGAATAGCCGCTTCAATTTTACTGATAGAACGATCTAAACAATGCGCAATTTCTTGGTACGATACCGGAATATCCATTGGCAATGCGGTCATTTGGTGTGGTCCTCTCACCACATAATCTACCGGTGGATCTTCAAGATCTGGTATAGCCGATCCAACATTAATTTTTATATCTTCAGCGGTTCTTTCACCAATTTTAACATTATGCTGATGACGCATATATTCTCTAATATCGGCAGTAAAATCATCACCAGCAATACGAATAGATTGATTGGAAACAATACCCCCTAATGATATTACAGCAATTTCAGTAGTACCTCCTCCTATATCTACAACCATACTACCTTCGGGTGCTTCAACATCAACACCCATACCAATAGCTGCTGCCATTGGTTCATAAATCATTAATACTTCTCTTCCACCCGCATGTTCTGATGAATCGCGAACGGCACGTAATTCAACTTCAGTTGAGCCTGAAGGAATACATATGACAATTTTAAGCGCCGGACTAAAAATTTGTTTTTTATTATTATTAATCATTTTTATCATCCCACGAATCATTTTTTCCGCAGCATCAAAATCGGCAATTACACCATCGCGTAATGGACGTACTGTTTTAATGCGTTCGTGAGTTTTACCATGCATTTGGCGAGCTTTTTCTCCAATAGCAATTACTTTTCCTGTAGCAGTATCAATTGCTACTATTGAAGGCTCATCAACTACAATCTTATCGTTATGGATAATAATTGTGTTTGCTGTTCCTAAATCAATGGCAATTTCCTGCGTTAAAAATGAAAATAATCCCATGCGTTTATTCTATATTATTTTAGTGTTTAAAATGTCTTACTCCTGTAAAAACCATCGACATATTGTTATTGTTACAATATTCAATAGAATCTTTATCTTTAACTGAACCTCCTGGTTGCACCACTGCTTTTACACCCGCATTATAAGCAATTTCCACCGAATCGGCAAATGGAAAAAATGCATCGGAGGCCATAACTCCACCGTCTATAAAATTCTCAAACGAATTTGCTTTTTCAATAGCTTGTTTCAAGGCATCAACTCTCGATGTTTGACCTACTCCACTTGCAAGCAATTTTTTATCTTTTGCTAAAACTATAGCATTCGATTTGCTGTGTTTAACCACTTTTAAGGCAAATTCTAAATCTTCAAATTGCTTTTCAGTTGGTTTCGCAGATGTAGCAACTTTCATTAGCTTTTTATCTTCAATTGAAGAATCTACATCCTGAACCAATAAGCCATTTAGTAAAGTTCTGTATTGAATGTTGTTTTTTGTTGTTCGAATATCTTTTAAAATGATTCGTTTACCTTTTTTCTTTAGTAATTCTAAAGCTTCATTTTTATAATTTGGGGCAATAACAACTTCATAAAAGAGCTTATCAATTTCAATGGCTGTTTCTAAATCAATTTCAGCGTTTGTAACCAAAATACCCCCAAAAGCAGAAACAGGATCACCAGAGAGTGCCTCTTTCCATGCTTCGATTATTTTTGGTCTGGATGCAATTCCACAAGCGTTATTGTGTTTCAATATGGCAAAAGTAGTTTCGTTAAATTCATCAATTAAATTTGCTGCAGCGTCAATATCTAATAAATTATTATAACTAATTACTTTTCCACTTATTTTTTCAAAACACTTGTCAAAATCGCCATAAAAAGCAGCTTTTTGATGTGGATTTTCGCCATAACGCAATTCTTCTTTATTCGAAAAATCAATTTTAAAAGTATCCTTTTCTTCTTTTGCGAAATAGTTAAATATGGCGATGTCGTAGTGCGATGAAGTGTTAAAAGCTTCTTTAGCAAATTCTTTTCTTTGCTCTAAAGATGTTTCACCATTTTGTTCACAAATTAAATCATATAACTTATTGTACTGATTCATATTGCTAACAATAAGCACATCTTTAAAATTTTTGGCAGCCGCACGAATCAATGAAATCCCGCCAATATCAATTTTTTCAATAATATCTTGTTCAGGTGCTCCACTTGCTACTGTATCTTCAAATGGATATAAATCTACAAGCACCAAATCGATTTCATTAATGTCAAATTCTTTTAACTGCTTAATATCCTCTTCGTTATCACGACGAGCTAAAATTCCACCAAAAACTTTTGGGTGCAGTGTTTTTACTCTTCCACCTAAAATCGATGGATACGAAGTTAAATCTTCAACGGCTGTAACCGGAATGTTTAAATCCTCAATAAACTTATAAGTTCCACCAGTTGAATATAGGGTAACTCCTAATTTATTTAGCTCAATAACTATTTTATCAAGATTATCTTTATGATAAACTGATATTAATGCATTTTTAATCTTTCTTGTCATACCAAAGAATCCTTGTAAAAATTTGAAATTCAGGGCTGATACCGTTTATTTTTTAAATTAAGCTCACAAAGATAAAACTAAAAATAGTTAAATCATTTAAAGATATCAGTCAATAATTAAAAAAAAATATTTTTTATTAAAAAAGCCACTCGACGAGTGGCTTTTTTCTATCCTAGCGAACTAATTCGTTCTAATTTCTTTACATCTACAATTTTTATTTTTCGCCCACTTATTGATATAACATTTTCGCTTGCAAAAGTTGACAAAGTGCGAATAGCATTCGATGTTGTCATATTCGAAAGGTTGGCAATATCTTCACGCGACAAGTATATTTTAATAGTAGCGTCATCGTCTTCCATTCCATAAGTATCGCGCAAAAAGAGTAAGGACTCTGCTAAACGCCCACGAATGTGTTTTTGCGTTAAAGCCACTGTCCTCTTGTTTGAAAAGCCTAAATCGGATGCTAATGAACGGATTAAGCCAATAGCAAATTCGCTATTTTCTCGAATCAATTTCATTAGATCTTCTTTCTCAACAATACAAATTACAGTATCTTCAAGTGCCACTGCTGTGGCAATATGGGTTTCTTCTGCAAACATAGCTCTAAAACCCATTAAACCAAATGGCTTAACCATTCGTACAATTTGCTCTCTTCTTCCAACGCCTTCTCTGAATATTTTTACTTTGCCTTCGGCAAGCACCAAAAGACCAATTGGGTCATCGTCTTCTTTAAAGAGCACATCATTCTTTTTATAATATGCACAAGAATGATTTTCTTTTACAAAATCTATTTGTTCAGGAGTAAGTAGTGAAAAAATTGCATCAGGTGCATCAAATACTTTTCCACAGTCGATATTTTTTTGAATCATTATTTCGAACATTTATGTTGAAAAACATGCATTACCTCAAAATTATAAAAACTTAGTCATTATTTTATACAAAATTAACTTTTTTTATTTCTAGTACTATTATAGTCTCTCTAATAATACAATATTCTCCACATGATGAGTATGCGGAAACATATCTACCGGTTGAACTTTTGTTACCTTATATTGATTAGACAACAAGGCTAAATCTCTTGCTTGCGTTGAAGGATTGCAGCTTACGTATACAATGCGCTTTGCTTCGCAAAACAGAATGGCATCAATTACCGACTGATGCATACCTGCTCTTGGTGGATCAGTAATAATAACATCAGGTTTGCCATGCTCATTAACAAAATCATTTGTTAAAACGTTCTTCATATCTCCAGCAAAAAATTCCAGATTATTTAAATCATTATTTTTGGTATTTTTCCAAGCATCAGCTACTGCTTCCTCCACAAATTCAACTCCAATAACTTTTTTTGCTTTTTTTGCCACAAAACAGGCAATAGTTCCAGTTCCTGTATACAGGTCGTAAACCACCTCATCCCCTGTCAGATTAGCATATTCTCGAACAACTGAATACAATTCATAAGCTTGTTCAGAATTCGTTTGATAAAACGATTTTGGCCCAATCATAAATTTCAGATCCTCCATTTGTTCATAAATAACAGGCTCACCTTTATATAAATGCACAGGTAAATCGCCAAAACTATCATTCAATTTTTCGTTAATGATATAATTTAATGATGTAATTTTATCACCAAATTCATTTTGAATGAAACTCAACACCTTTGCAATATTTTCTTTATTATTTTCACCAAAAATTACAATGGTCATAACCTCTCCGGTTGTTGATGTTCGAACAACCATATTCCGTAAAAAACCTTCATTGTTTCTTTGACTATAAAAAGTCAGACCATTTTCAACGGCAAACTTTTTTACTGCCAACCGAATCTCATTACTTGGACTATCCTGCAAATAACAATGGTCAATATCAACTATTTTATCAAATAGACCTGGAATATGAAAACCAAGAGCATTTAAATCTTTGTTTTCTTCGTCCATTTCCTCTTTCGATAACCATCTATGACATGAGAAGGTATATTCTAACTTATTTCTGTAATATTGCGTTTTTGCACTACCCAAAATTGGACTAATTTCTGGAATCTCAATTTTACCAATTCTTATTAATGCATCGGCAACTTGCTGTTGTTTAAATTGTAATTGCTCAGCATAAGGTAAAATTTGCCATTTACATCCACCACAAACACCAAAATGAGAACAGAAAGCCTCCTCACGATTTTCAGAATATTTATGGAATTTTACAGCTCTTGCCTCCATGTAATTCTTTCTTTTTTTCACCACTTGTAAATCAACCACATCTCCTGGCACCACAAAAGGCACAAAAATTACCACATCATTTATTTTGGCTATGGCTTTACCTTCTGCGGCAACACCAGTTATTTCGACACTCTCAAAAAATGGTTTTTGTTTCCTATTTCTTCCCACAACATAAAATTTAAAATCGATACAAATATGACAAGTTTTATTAAAACTACAATCTTAAAATTGGAATAAAAAAAAACCATCCCGACAACTCGGGATGGCTTTTAAATATGATAAATAAAACACTATTTTACTGATTCCATATATTCAATTAATTCAACAACTTTTTTGGAGTATCCCATTTCGTTATCATACCATGCAACCACTTTAACAAATTTATCAGTTAAAGCAATTCCGGCTTTTGCATCAAAAACAGAAGTTTGAGTTTCACCTACAAAATCATTAGAAACAACAGCATCTTCAGTATAACCAAGAACACCTTTCATTGGTCCCTCTGAAGCAGCTTTCATTGCAGCACAAATTTCTTCATAAGTTGTTCCTTTTTCCAAGTTTACGGTTAAATCAACCACTGAAACATCGGGAGTTGGTACACGGAATGCCATACCTGTAAGTTTCCCATTTAAAGCAGGAATAACTTTACCAACGGCCTTTGCAGCACCTGTAGATGAAGGGATAATATTTTGTCCTGCACCACGGCCACCTCTCCAGTCTTTCGTTGAAGGTCCATCAACAGTTTTTTGAGTAGCGGTAGTTGCGTGTATGGTTGTCATTAAACCATCAACAATACCAAAGTTATCGTGAAGAACTTTTGCAATTGGAGCCAAACAGTTTGTTGTACATGATGCATTAGATACAAAATCCATATCATTTTTGTACTCTGTATTGTTAACTCCCATTACAAACATTGGAGTATCATCTTTTGAGGGAGCTGACATTACCACTTTTTTAGCACCAGCCTCAATATGACCTTTTGCTGATTCTTTGGTTAAGAATAATCCAGTAGCGTCAACAATATATTCAGCACCAACTTCATTCCATTTTAAGTCAGCAGGATTTCTTTCGGAAGTTACACGGATAGTATTTCCGTTTACCACCAATTGACCATTTTTTACCTCTACAGTACCATTAAAACGACCATGCGTTGAATCATATTTTAGCATGTAAGCCATGTAATCCACATCAATCAAATCGTTAATTCCAACAACTTGAATATTTTCGCTTGCAGCAGCTATTCTGAAAACAAAACGACCTATGCGACCGAATCCATTAATTCCAATTTTAATTTTTGACATAATGTATGATTTTTAAGTAATTTTTGATTCTCATTAAAAAATAATTCCAAAAACAAAATATGTTTTTAAAAAGGCTTACAAATTTAAATATTCGTTTTCAAAAAGCAAAAAAAAAGCCGGTCAATTGACCGGCTCATATAATTATTATTCAAATTACTTTTTAATTATCCTTTTTGATCCTTTAATTTCACCAATTCTTACATTCATAATATATACGCCTGTTGTAAGTTCTCCTAATTTAATATTTAATTTATGGTCTCCCGAAAACTTATAACCTTCATTCATTATTTTAACTACCTGGCCGCTTAAATTAACTATCTCAATTGAAAGTTCACCATTAACTGTAGATGTTAACTCCAAAATCGCATCATCAACAAGAGGATTAGGATAAATTTCAATTGGTAATTCATCCTTATTTTGCTTAGCTTTTTCTGCAAAATCATCTCCAATTCCAACATAAGTTCTATCTTCAAAAATACCTCTACCATGTGTAGCTATATATATTTTACCATAATTTCCACCACTCGTTTTATAAGGTGCTGTATTTTGAGTTATTTGGAATACAGGAACAGGTCCAACTGCATCTTGATAAGGTTCCCACTGAACATTTGTTGCAGAAACCTGAGAAAATAAATTATCTGTCATAAATACACCCATTTCTGTACCAATCATGGCTGTTTTTCCCTCTTCTTTCATTTCAAACAAAGCACAATAGGCAGGTACCTTAGGCATATCTCCAGTTACATTTATAAAATTGTTTAAATCCTCACTCTGATTAACATAACTAGCTTGAGTACAAAGGTATATATAATCATCATTTCCATAATTACCTAAAGTAATCATTATGTTATTTTCATTTTTTGGGTCGCAAGTTATTCCTGTAACAAATCTTCCATTAGCATTACCAATTTTAGTTAATACAGTAACTTGGTTTGAACCAGCTAAATCGTCATAAGATGCATCATAAAAAGTTCTGGCATTATTTAGATTTGATAATCTATAAATATCTTGCTCACTTGTTGAAAAGAACAAATGATTTCCATTAGCCGAAAACGCAAGTTGTGTAATATATTCATCAGAGCTTAAGGTATTATAGGCAAGCACTTGCCACCAGGTTCTTGAATTTATTTCATCAATAAAATTTTCAGCATTTCGTGTAAGCCAAATTTCTCTTTTCATACCTAAGGCAAATAATGAAGAATACGGATCGTGATAATAAATGGTATCACCCTCTGCATAATCTCTTTCTAATTTCACTTTTACTGGCATTTTATAAATATTGCGACTATCAAAATTAACATATTGCCCATTTTCATAATCTTTTCTTGCAATAAATTGAACACTATCAAAACTAAATATATCATTAGCCGTTTCCCATAAAGCAATAGGAGTTACGAATGAAGATTGTTCTTTATCCATTTCCCAGTTCGAAGTTCCTGTCCACTCAGCTGCATCTACTATTTTTGAACTATAAAAAGTCCGCCATTCATCATATGAGTCAAGATTATTTCTCCACAATCCTCCAAACTGCGCTGTTCCAAAAGTAATCACGGGATTCATTTTTGACATAGCTACATGCCCACCATCAGCGTAAATTCTAGAATTAGCAATTTCAAATGGCATTACATCACCGTTTTGGGAAACTTCCGGCTGTTCTTTTACTAATATAACCGAATTATCTTGAGTACCGCCCATTACCATTCCTAAGTTATTTGAAGCCACGGAATAAAACTGAGTTACATTATAGTTTTTATTCATTCTGGTAAATTGGTAATCATATCCATCTTTATCGAAAAGACATCTGCTTATACCACCATCACTACCAATAAAACATGTTTTTGGATTTTTAGGATCAAAAACCATTGTATGTTGATCGGAATGAACATAAAGTGGATGGTATGGACTTAAGCTATTTAGCGAAATCTGACTCCAAGCAAACAAATCGCCAGTTTGAACTTTGATTCCTGAATAAATATTAAGCCCGCCAATAAAAACTTGTTCTTTATTAACTGGGTTTACAGCAATTAACATATCATAAACACCTTGACTCCCAAAAGGCTGGAATAAAGCTGAACCACCTTTTCCTACAATAACCCAATTTAGTCCACCGTCAACAGACTTATAAATATTATTAAGCTCCCCTAATCCCACATCATTTGCTGCAACCGCATATACGTAATTTGCATCAGTTGGAGAGTATGCAAATTCAATTCTTGTAACACCTTCGGTTTGAATTAAGTTTTCAGTCTCACCTGATCTCATTACAAAAGTAGATGTTCCGCTCTTTTTTACAAAGCATCGGTTTCCAATTGCTGCAATTACGGAACCATCAGAAGCTGTATTAACATCTAATGCGACACTATTATTATACGAACTATTGTCCAAAGGAGCATTACTCCACGACAAACCACCATCAGTTGTATATTTTAACCCCTGAACAGTTGCGGCATAAATAATATTTTGTGTAGGATCGGCTGCCATTTCATTAACCAGACTAAAGGTCACATGATCGCTTTCAGGCCAAGTCGATGCTAATCTTTCAAAGGTATCTCCATTATTTGATGATTTCCATATTCCTGCTCCTAACATCATAGGCGTTGACGTATTTCCACCATGGTTATAAAAGAAACCTTCTCCTGTACCAAAATAAATATCCCCATTTGCCGCTTGACAAATTGAAACTACTGCTAAATTTGCAAAATCTACACTACTTGAACCTCCGTATTGCACTGGCAACCAGTATTGACCCGATGTTGTTGTTTTCCACAAACCACCAGAAACTCCACCAGCATACATTACATTTGATTGGTCTTTATCAATAAGGATAGCTCTTGTTCTACCACCAATATTATCGGGACCTCTGTAAATCCAAGTTGTCGCTTTACTATTTTTTAAAGCATTTTTTGCTTTAAGTTGTTCTTGAGCCTTAAAAACATCTGCCACGTCAATAGTTTTTGTTTCTTGATTTGCTCGAATTTGATTCAAGTATTCAATAGCTCCTGAAGCACTAGCTGAAACATTTAAAGATTTTCTTGAATTGTATTTTCTAGAATGATCTTTAGTAACCGGACCTGCAAACAAAACTCCAATGGCTAGCAATACTGCTAAATTAACTGCTAAGTAATTGTTTTTCATAATGTTATGATTTCAATTTTCTCTAATATATCATAAAAATTTTGGCAAGCAAGATATAAAAAATATTAGTAATAATAAAAGACATAAATAAGTCATAACAACGTATTATACCTATTTCTCAGCATAAATTTTTTCTTGCTTGATAATATAAACTATTCTGTATTTATTTTAATTGCTCTTGGATTCACCACTTTGCCAAATCGATAACTTATAAAAAGTGAAAGAAAATAGAATTTATTTAAATCATTTGCCATAATTTCTACTTTCTTTGGATAAACATCCAATATTAATCCACCCTCTAATGAATTTAACAATATATCTCGTTTACTAAATTCAAAACTTGCTCCCGCCTTTACAAATACTCCAGGCAAGACTATCGTTTCATCAAATCCCTTAAAATAAGAGGCGCCACCTCTAATAATATTATGATTTGATTGACTGAACTTTTCAACAAACAGCTCTTGACTTCCAATATAATAATACATCGGTTTTAAAAAACCAACACTTAAACCCGAATTGTAAAAGAGCCTAATCTCTATACCTCCTTTATCTTTCTTCTCATAAAGTTTATACAGATATCCGTATCCTACACGAGCCGTTATAAAATCATTGGCCTTCCCATAAACGTACCTTCGGAAATTTGGATCTCCAGAAATTTTAATTTCCTTCGGATCTTTTATTTTTACCAATTCAAAACTCCACTGTTTCTTCCTATAGATGTTTATCATCTTAGCATATGAATATCCAGCTCCGCCTCCATTCGTATTCAATAAAATATAGAACGTTCTTTCATTACGTATTAAGACTTTTTTTTCACTATCAATTTCTCCTTGTGAAAACACCTTAACACTTAACAAAACTAAAACACCTATTAATATAAAAGCCCTCATAAAAAAAAACAAACCTCTATAAATTTAGAGGTTTTTCTTTTAGATTAAAAAAATAAAATTAAGCTGGCAGCTCAATATTGTTTTCATCTACCTTCGAATAAGCTGGACAATCTGCTGATTTACATGAGCTAAAAATTGCCAAGCCAAAAAGAACTACAAATAGTATAACTACAAATCTTTTCATGCGATCAATTTTTTTCAACTTTAAACATAATTATTTATACACTCTGACAATTCTCTAAAAATAAGGTTTTTATTTAAATTATCTAAATTATTTGCCAAACTCTTCCAAAATTGTTTTATTAAAATCTAAATTCCCCTTCTGAATCTTAACAAAGGTAGCTTTAATTTTGTTCTCGTCTTGAAACCAAACCTTTAATTTGTCAACATCAACTCTATTAAGCAAAAACGTTGATTTCTTTCTGCAAATTGTCACAACAGTAAGTTCGAATTTTTCTGGGTTTTTTTCATAAAAGGGTATTTGTAAAATAGTTTGTAAGGCCTCATCAAATTTATTTAAATTAAATAAAACAATTGATTTATTAATTAATGCCTCTTTATATCGTGGCGATATTGCTAATGCCTTATTATAAATTTCGATGGCTTTTTCCTTTTGTCCCAATAGCTCACAACTAGTAGCTAAATTATTCAAAGTCGGAAGATGATAGGGATGCAATTCATAGGCTTCAGTAAAACTTTTTTGTGCCTGTTTCATGTCTTTTGTAGTATTAGAGTATGCAACCCCTTTATAATATGCCATCGGACCAGTAAAGTTATCCAAGGTGTAATAGCTGTTATCGACACTTTTAGCTGCGCGCATTACAACATGAAAGTTCTTGCGAACTAAAGCACTTCTAATAGTTCTAGCGGCAACTTCGCCATCAAAAACATTTTTTGCAATTTTTATATTAAATCCGCTTATTACAATTAAAGCTATTGAAATTAATAATACATATAGATTTGATTTTACAGCATATAATTTAAGATTTTTCGCATCAGAAAGAAACAAAACAAGTGCAAAAATTAATAAGTAAATAACATTATGAGTAATTCTTTCTCTCGGAAAAGACACAAATAAAATAAGAATAAAGCCCAATAATATAGAGAAGAAAACTCCTTGCGCCAATCGAACTTTTAAATCAGAATTATTTATAAATGATTTAAATGCAGTAAATAATATGGTGATATAAATAAGCAAATATAAGATTAAACCTGTAAAACCAGTTTCACCCATTATCCAAAAAAAATCATTGTGGGTTCTTTGAAAAGTCGTCGTACCATTTCTAATATTGTGTTCAAAACCGTCAATACCATATTTGGCATATTCAATCCGCCATTGACCAGGGCCAACTCCAAGTAATGGATTATCTTTTGCCATTTGCAGCGTATTTCCCCATACCAAAGTTCTTGTCTGAGTCGTTGTTGGGTTATCTGAATTATAAATATTATTTAAACAAAGTTCCGGTTTTAGTACTTGCTGAACTTTATCTATAACAACATTTACAATTTGGATATCAGTTTTTTCAACAACATAAACCCCTGCCGTAATCGTTAAGAATGGAATTAACAATAAAGTTGTACTTAACCAAACAGATAGAGGCCGTCCTGTTTCTTTTGGACGAATACTAAACAAATAAAAATAAATCAATATAGAAACAGATATAACAAAAATACCCAATGCACCCCATGAGGCTTTTGATGCTAAAAGAAATATAAAAAATATGGCTCCAACAATGAGTATCACAGAAAATATGCGCCAAAACTTTTTAAAAGCAATTACACCGTAGGTACTAAATGCCAAACTTAGATATAAAAAAGACGCATATAGATTAATACTAGCTAATGTAGACTTAACATGACTAATTGATTGACGAAGATAATATCCATAATATTTATCAGCTTCTATGAATTGTGTAAAATCGGCCTTTGACAATTGAATAAAACCAATTAATAAATAAAAAAAGGTCATCACTAAAACTGCTTTAATAACAACATCCTTTCCTTTTGGCTTATTTCTTAAAAACTGATAAAAATAAAAAAACATTAATGCAAGAGTAATCTCTCTAAATATCTGCACAATTGCTTCTTTCTGATTAATAACTCCGCTAAATCCGGAAATAATATTCACTACTAAAAACAAAGCTAATGCCCCAAAAACTAGTATGTCAACCTTTGAAAAGTAAAATGTAAACTTTCGTTTATAAAACTTATACACCAAAATTCCAGTCAGTACAAGCAAAACAATGCTTAAATCAAGAAACCTTGACCTTAATACAGCATCGATAAGTTTTGTAGTATAAACAAAGGGTAGGCTAATTAGAAAACAAGATATTACAAACCACTCCAAACTTGTTATTATATCCCAATTTATTTTTTCATAAATCTTTTTAATCAATTTCATCAGCTAGCCTATTTTCAAATTTTAACAGAAATGACAATTAATCATCTCTTTTTATTTCTATTTAATTTGCTACAAAGCTATTCATTTTTTTTTTGGATGAATACATTATACATTTGCAAAAAAAAAATAATGAAAACAATATTTAATCACAAATCAATTAGAAAATACAAAAGCACTCCTATTGACGATGCTGTATTAGAAAAAATACTACTAGCAGGCACTCGTGCTTCAAATACAGGTAACATGCAGATTTACAGTATAATTGTTACTAGAAATGATGAAGTTAGAAAGCAACTTTGGGAATGCCATTTCAAACAAAACATGGTTCAACAAGCACCCGTTCATATCACTTTTTGTGCCGATATTAACAGGTTTAACAAATGGTGTGAACAAAACAATACTGAACCAGGCTACGATAATTTTTTATGGCTTTACAATGCAACTATTGATGCTGTTTTAGCTAGTCAAAATGTGAGCTTAGAAGCTGAAAAACATGGGCTTGGTATTTGTTATTTAGGAACAACAACTTATATGGCCGATAAAATTATTGATATTCTAAACCTTCCTAAGGGAGTTGTTCCTGTAACATCTATTGTTGTTGGATATCCCGATGAAACTCCAGAATTAACCGACAGACTTCCGCTAGAAGGCATCATTCATTATGAAAAATATAGCGATTACAACAATCAGAAAATAAGTGAAATTCATAATGAAAAAGAAAATTCGGAATTAAGCAAAAAATTAATTGAGGAAAATGGAACTGAAAATTTAGCGCAAATATTTACCGCCAAACGCTATAAAAAAGATGACAATATACATTTCTCGAAAGTATTTTTAAACACCCTGCTAAAGCAAGGGTTTATGAATCATTAAAATACGAAACCGAATTTTTAATTGTTATGAAGTATAAAATACACAATATCATTAAAATTCGGTTTCTTTTTATAATTGCTTTCACATTATTCAACCTTCAGATTTATTCTCAAAAAAACACACTGCATGTAATTGAAAATAAAAACTGCGTTCAAACAAAAACCTTTAAAAACGCAGATTTAAATTATTATGTAAATCATTTTGCAGAAAAATTAAAGTTAGCTTACATCCGTAAAGGATACATTGCCTGCTCCATAGATTCAATTACATGGAAAACAAATAATGCCTCCATTTTTCTAAATAAAGGATTTGAATACAAGTTTGGAAAACTTAGCTGCGATTTTAATTGCATTTCAAGTAAAACTGAACTGAAACCAAACCGTTCGGCAAATTTCAAAAAAATTGAAAAATTTGAAAGCAATATTCTTTCTTATTACCGGTCACATGGATATTTAAATGCACAGCTTTCAAAAAACACTGAATTCGATAGTGCTATTATAAATCTCAACTACCATTTAGAGCAAAACGATCAGTTCTTTTTTGATTCAATTGTTTTCGATAAAAAATTAATTAGTTATAACTACATTTCTCGATTTACAGGGCTTAGATTAAACGAACCCGCAAATTATTTAAAACTGCAGAACTTAAACACTGCCTTTAAACAAAATCAAATATTCTCGCTCGATTCATTAAAAATTACCTACTCAAAAAAAAAGGTAAAAGCACACTTACACCTAAAACAAAATAAAAAAAACAGTTTTAATGGTATTCTTGGCATTCAATCGAATAAACAAAATAAAGTTGAAGCCACCGGAAAAATTGAACTTTCGCTAGCAAATACGCTAAAACAAGGTGAGAAAATCATTTTTGAATGGAACAAAACGAATCCTTTGTCACAACAACTGCATATTGCAGCCACGTTTCCTTACATCTATAAAACACCTATTGGAATTAAAGCCGATTTTGAATTACGCAAACAAGATTCATCATATACAAATACAAATATAATGACCGGCTTGCTTATCCCATTTTCAAACTGGGGTGAATTATCTGTCAACGTTTTATCACGAAATTCAATTATTAATACAAAAACTGATAGCATTTTTATAAAATCATCAAAAGCAATTTTATATGGCTTGGGATACAACTTTTATTCCTTTAACAATTTCACAAATCCATCATCGGGGTGGCTGCTCGAGACATCAATTTTATTAGGTCAAAAAAACAACGATTATTCAAATAATTCAAGCTATAAATCATTACAGAGTGAGGCTCAATTACTAATTCAACGACCCATAAAACTTCCTTACGGGAATATTTTTTTAAGCAGTAATTCTGGAATTATATTAAACGATTCGCTCAATGCAAATAACCTCTATCCCATTGGAGGTATAAAAAATTTGCGCGGCTTTAATGAAAATTCAATTTTTGCAAAATCGTATGCTATTTTTTCGTGCGAAGGACGATTATCAATTGATTCAGAATCGTATGTATATTTATTTTACGATTTAGGATTTACCAATGAATTAAGCACTTATAATTTTTTAACAAACAAAAGACAAGCCTTTGGACTGGGTTTAAAATTAAACACAAAAGCTGGATTAGTACATATTTCATATGCATTAGGCAAATTGAATTCAGAAAACTACAACATAAAGTCAGGAAAAATACACATTGGCTACGTTAACAAGTTCTAATTTCAGAAGCTATTGACCAAAAAAACCAATTTATAGAATATAGATTTGTGCAGAAATAAGTATCTTCACACACACAAAAGTTATTAAAAAGTATCGTATTTGTTAATTTCATTAACTAAATAATAAAAGGAATCTAAATGAAAGCCAGATTTACAATAACTAATAAATTAATACTCGGATTCGGAATTCTTGTAGTAGCAATAATATTAAACGGAGTTTTCACCTACTCCACATTAAATGAAAATCAGGAATTAAATAATAAAATTACATCTGTTTACAACCCGTCTGCTGAAAATTTACAAGAATTATATTCTTTAGTCAACAACACCCAAATGCTCGCTAAAAATTGGGTTTATATTGAAAAGCAAGATGAGTCTCCCGACAAAAAGAAACTGGTAGACATCATTAAAATTGACTTCCCCATTCTTAAAGAGAAGATAATCAATGTTGCCTCGAATTGGGATAGCTCTCAAGTTAAAATTGCAGATTCGGTTCTTTATCAAATTGAAAACAATCTTTTCGATATTCATAAAAACATTATGAATCAGTTAAATTCTTTTGAAAAATACGAAGACGCAGTAGTTTTTTGGGAAATTACTCCAAAAGTTGAAGATGGGGGAGAATTATCAATATTAACTGCAAAAATATTAGCTGACATAAAAAAATTACAAAATAATATTGAAGAAAAAACCATCAAAGCAAATCAGGAAATGAGCAAATCATTTACTAATTTTCAAGATTTCATATTAATTGCATTAACCCTTATTACGCTATTTATTTTGCTAACTGGATTTTTTACTTCACGGAGTATTATTAACCCAATTTTCAAACTTAAAGAATTTTTGCTTACCATGACTAAAGGTATGTTACCTACAGAAAAAATGGAAACGGCAAACGATGAAATTGGAGATATGGCCGATGCACTAAACATTTACATTGAAAACATGCGCAAAACTTCAGAATTTGCCGTGGAAATTGGTAAGGGTATTTATGATACTAAATTTGAAGCACTTGGAGAAGAAGATATGCTTGGCAACGCTTTAATTAACATGAAAGAAAACCTTTACAAAGCAAAAGTTAAAAACGATGAGCGGTCTAAAACCGATGAAATAAGAAACTGGATTACTAAAGGTTTAGCCGACTTTGGTGATATACTTCGCCAAAACTCCGACAACATGTCCAATCTGGCAAAAAACATTATCACCAAACTTATTGACTATCTGGAGGTCAATCAAGGAGCCATGTATATATTAAATGAAAACGACGAAACTCATACATTTTTTGAAATGCAATCGGCGATTGCCTATGGACGCGAAAAATACGAAAAACACAATTATGAAATTTCAGAAGGTCTTGTTGGTCGATGTGCCTTTGAAAAACTTCCTATTTATTTAAAAGAAATTCCTGAGGATTACATTCGTATTACTTCAGGATTGGGCGGAGCTGAACCCAATTACCTATTATTGGTTCCATTAGTTATTAACGAAAAAGTAATGGGTGTTATTGAAATGGCTTCATTCAACAAATTCCATAAATACCAAATTGAATTCATTACAACGCTGGGTGAAAACATAGCCTCTACCATTTCAAATGTTCGTATCAACGAACAAACCAAACACTTATTAGATGAATCGAAACTTCGAGGCGATGAATTATCGTCACAGGAAGAAGAATTGCGTCAGAACATGGAAGAACTTCAAGCCACTCAGGAAGAAGCCGCACGTCGCGAGCGAGAAATGCTACACACCATTGATGCCATAAATAATACTATGGGAACCATAGAAATTGACAAACATGGAAATATGCTATCGATTAACGATAATTTCTTGCTTAAAACAAAATTAGATGCCGGGATACTCATTGGAAAATCGTTTCAGGAAATGTTTGCCGCCAGCAATAAACTTGAAGGAGAATTCCTAAACATATGGGCGAGTCTGCATATTGGAGAGAATGGGAACATGGTAACAAATTACATAACTGCTGAAGCTGAATTGTGGTTCAAACACACTTTTACACCTTTTAAAGGAAGCGATGGCGATCTTGATAAGGTAGTTGATTTAATTGTTGATATTTCACAACAAAAACAATTAGAAAAAGAACTTGAAATCGCTAAACTAAGTATTTAACATTTTGCTTACTCCATTTCAACAGATTAGCTTTTTTGCAAATATAGCCAATTGGATAGAAAAGCATAATCGCCCTTGTTTTTACAAGAAACATTTTGACATTGAATGCCCAGGTTGTGGCTTTCAGCGTTCAGTAATTGAACTGTTGCAAGGGAATATTGTTGAAAGCATAAAATTATACCCTGCACTTATTCCATTAATTTTAACTTTTTTAGTGTTACTTATTCATATAAAGTTTCGTCTAAAAAACGGAGCCTTAATAATTAAGATTCTATTTATTACTTCGGTAATATTAATTGTAACTAATTTCATATATAAATTAATAGTATAAAAACTTACTACCATGGAAAACGAAACCCAAATAAATCAAGAACAACACAATACCAAAGTCCAACAAATTCAGCTGCCTAATTCTACCGGTATTTTAGTGCTGGGTATATTAAGTATCGTCGGATTCTGCTGCTTTGCTGGATTAATTGGCGTTGTACTTGGAATTTTAGCTGTAATTCTCGGGACAAAAGCTCAGAAAGAATACAATCAAAATCCCGAAAAATATCTATTGAACTCTTACAATAATGCAAATGCCGGAAAAATATGCGGAATTATTGGGCTCTCACTTTCTGGCTTATTTGTCGTTTGGTTTATAATCAAATTATCAATAGTTGGTTGGGCATTAGGCGCAATGTTTTCAACATTTCCTTGGGAAACAATAAACTTCTAAAATATTTATACCTTTGTAAAAAATTGCCTGATAGTAGTTTTAATATTGTCAGGCTTTTTTACGATTTATTATGAATATTAAAACTCGAATACAGCATCTATCCAGTCTTGGTGAAACTTTGAATGTCTTGTCAAAAAACATTCATGCGAATAAATACAAGCAAGCCATTCAAAAAGCACAAGCAAATAATTCATGGTTTACCAACGAATCCATTTCTTTTTCACTATCCGAAATAAGTGGTTTTTTACTAGAAAAAAATTTACAAAAATGGATCAGTAAATATTCTATTTCCGAAGAGCCTGTAAATAAAACTATTGGAATAATTATGGCCGGAAACATTCCATTGGTTGGTTTTCACGATTTATTGTGTGTGCTAATTTCTGGAAATAAAGCCTTGGTGAAATTATCATCAAAAGATCAACATTTGTATCAAATGATTTTAGATATTCTTATTGAATTAGATGTAGAATTCAAAAATTTAATTCGTTTTACCGATGTTAATTTAAAAAGCATAGATGCCATTATAGCTACTGGCAGTAATAATTCAGCCCGGTATTTTGAACACTATTTCAGCAAATACCCAAATATTATTCGGAAAAACAGAAACTCTATGGCTATTATTTCTGGCAACGAAAGCACCGAAGATTTTGAAAATTTAGGAAAAGATATTTTTACTTATTTTGGTTTGGGCTGCAGAAATGTATCTTTTTTAATGGTTCCTGAGGCTTATGACTTTTTTAATTTCCTTAAAGCCCTTGAAAAATATAGCGAAGTTGTTAATCATTCAAAATACGGTAACAATTACGATTATCAGCGAGCCATTTTACTTATGAATAATATACACTTGTACGACAATGGCTCTATTATATTAAAACAAGATACGTCAACAACATCACCCATTGGAGTAATTCATTATATGCAATACGCAGACCCAAAACAGGTAAGCGAATTTGTTATGCAACATAATGAATCCATTCAATGTGTGGTTAGCAAAACAAAATGGGAGTTTCCTACGTATTGTTTTGGAGCCGCTCAAAAACCAGAACTTTGGGATTATGCGGACAATATTGATACGCTTCAATTTTTAATTGATTTAAAATAACCGGCATGATTTACACATTTAGGTTTATTTCTGACGAACAAGACAGTTTTGTTTTAGATGTAAACATTAACCACGACCAAACATTTGAGCAAATGCAAGACACCATTCAGGAAGCATTAGATTACGACCCATCGCACATGGCCTCGTTTTTTGTTTCGAACAATGAATGGGAAAAATTAGAGGAAATTACCATTATGGATATGGGAGCTGATATTCCTGTAAAAAACATGTCGGAAACATTAATTCAAGACTGTTTTTTCGAAAAAAACCAGCGGATTCTTTATGTCTTTGATTTTTTTGCAGAGCGTATATTTTTTGGGAGTGTAATCCGTATGATTGATGCCGAGCCACCCATCGACCTTCCAACAGTTTCACTATTACAAGGAAAAATTCCAGCACAATTAATAGCCAATCAAAATTTAGATGTAGATTTTCTGAATTCCATCGATTATTCAGACGAATTGGACTCTGAAGGTGATGATATGATGGACTATATTGATGATATGGAATCTTTTGACGAATCGGATTATTAATTTTCAAAATTGACTCAAAAAAAAAATACCTTAGTCGTTCTGATTGGCCCAACGGGCATTGGAAAAACCGATTTGAGTATTCATATTGCACAAAATTTGCAATGTGAAATAATTTCGTGCGATTCTCGACAAATGTATCGCGAATTAAAAATTGGCACAGCTGCACCTGAAGCGAAGCATTTAAATGCAGTGCCCCATCATTTCATCGGAAATCTTTCTATTCATGATTATTATAACGCCAGTGAATTTGAATTTCAAACACTTGAATTAGTAGACCAGCTATTTACAAAAAATAATTTTGCTTTAATGACAGGTGGGTCGGGTTTATATATTGATGCTGTAGTAAAGGGTATTGATGAACTGCCAACTATTGACCCGGAAATAAGAAATAATTTAAAATCAAGGCTTAAAACCGAAGGATTAGATGCTTTAATTGAAGAATTAAAAAATGTTGATCCCAACTACTACGAAATTGCCGACTTAAAAAATCCTAAACGCATATTAAAAGCCCTTGAAATTTATACAATAACCGGAAAAGCCTATTCTACCTTTAGAACTGACACTATTAAAGAACGCCAGTTTAACATTATCCAAGTAGGTCTAAACATGGATAGAGAAGAACTTTATGATCGAATTAACTTGAGAGTTGATTTGATGCTTGAAGCTGGACTCATTGAAGAAGCGAAACAATTCCATCGATATAAAAACTTGAATTCACTAAACACGGTAGGTTACAAAGAATTATTTGGACATTTTGACGGCGAATATGATCTCGATGAAGCCATTCGTTTAATAAAACGCAATTCACGAAGATATGCCAAAAGGCAAATGACCTGGTTTAATCGCGATAAAAGTATTAGCTGGTTTCATCCAAATCAAATTGATGAAATTATGGCTCATATAAGAAAATTAAGTTTGATATAAATCCTAGCTCAATTTTCTTTTAAATTCTTACTTTTACTGCTCAAATTAATATATCAAACCTTGATAAAAAATATTACCATACTCGGTCCGGCTTATCCTTTTAGAGGAGGAATGGCTGCTTTTAATGAGCGCATGGCTTATGCCTTTTTAAGTGAAGGCTACCAAGTAAAAATTGAAAATTTCAAATTACAATATCCAAAATTTCTGTTCCCAGGAAAAACTCAATATGCAAATTGGACTGCGCCAGAAAACCTTAACATTGAATCAGAAACCAATTCAGTAAATCCATTAAATTGGATAAAAATTGGAAATAAAATACGCCGACAAAAACCAGATTTGCTAATTATTGGATATTGGTTACCCTTTATGGCACCATGTATGGGAACTATTGCCAAAATAGTTCGGAAAAACAAGCATACTAAAATTGTTTCGGTGCTGCATAATATTATCCCGCACGAGAAAAGGTTAGGTGACAAAATGTTCTCAAATTATTTTGTTAAGCAAATAGATGCCTTTGTATCTTTGTCAAAAAGTGTACTTAGCGATTTAGAAATATTTGACAAAAACAAAGCTCGGGCATTCAGTCCTCACCCACTTTACGATCATTACGGAAAAATTATTGGTAAAGAAACAGCACAGGATAAGCTAAAAATTGACAAACAATATAAATATGTATTATTTTTTGGATTAATTCGCGATTACAAAGGACTTGACTTGCTAATTAACGCCTTTACCGACAAACGCTTCAAAGAAAAAAACATTAAATTAATTGTTGCTGGAGAATTTTATTCGAACCCCGAATCGTATTATAAATTGATTGAAGACAATCATTTGCAAGATGAAATTATTCTACACGATCGATTTATTCCCGATCCTGAAGTTGCAAACTATTTTTGTGCTGCCGATATAATTGCCCAACCCTATAAATCGGCCACACAAAGTGGAGTTACTCAAATAGGATTTCATTTTGAAAAACCCATGCTTGTTACGAATGTTGGGGGTTTGTCTGAAATAATTCCAAACAACAAAGCAGGCTATGTTGTAGATACCAATTCAAAAGACATTGCCGATAAGCTAATTAGTTTTTTTGATTTGAATAAACACGATGCCTTTGTTGAATTTGTAAAGCAAGAAAAGAAAAAATACTCTTGGACAAATATGACAAAAACTATTTTAGATTTGTACCACAAAATTGATGACAAAAATGAATAATATTCAAAAAATAATTGAACAATCGATTCAAACAAAACAGCAGATTATAAATAATACTCAATTAATTGAAACGATTGATAAAATTACCACCGAAATAATTAATTGTTATAAAAATGGTGGCAAAGTATTGTTTTGTGGCAATGGAGGAAGTGCCGCCGATGCCCAACATTTAGCAGCAGAACTTTCGGGTAGATTCTATTTTGATAGGCCACCCTTAGAGGCTGAAGCATTACATGTAAACTCATCATATGTTACTGCTGTAGCTAATGATTATTCGTACAACGAAGTTTTTTCAAGGTATGTTTCTGGCGTAGGAAAGCCTGGCGATGTTCTTATTGGATTTTCGACTTCAGGAAATAGTCAAAATATTATTAATGCTTTACTTGCTGCCAATGAAAAAAACTTAATAACTGTTGGCTTCACTGGTGACACAGGCGGCAAAATAAAAGATGTTGTAAATTATTTAATTAATGTTCCATCCAACGATACTCCAAGAATTCAGGAAGCACACATTATGATTGGACACATTATTTGCGAAATGGTAGAATCTGGATTATTTACAAGAAAATGAACTACCTCGCTGCAAGCAAACGAGGTATCAAAATAGTAGGCCTTTTGTTTTCTCGCAGCAAGCTGCGGGGAACCGACTATAAGGAGCTCAACGAAGTTAATATGAACCTACATTATGGGATTAAATCTCTTTGTCAACATGATATTTATTTCTATCGTTTCCACTTCTGGCAACTAGCTCCCCAATAAAACCACTTAAAAACAATTGAGTTCCAATAATCATGCACACCAATGCCAGATAAAAGTATGGACTTTCAGTAACCAACATTGCTTTCTCCCCCTGAGATAAAACAATTAGTTTTTTAGCTCCCACAGCAATTGCAGCAAAAAAACCAATCATGAAAACAAACATTCCCCATGTTCCAAATAAGTGCATGGGTTTTTTCCCAAAACGTGTAATAAACATTACCGACATCAAATCTAAAGGACCACGAATAAAACGTTCAATACCAAATTTGGTTTTGCCGTATTTGCGTTCCTGATGTTGTACTACTTTTTCAGTTATTTTATCGTAACCAGCCCATTTTGCAAGAACAGGAATGTAACGATGCATATCGCCATAAACCTCAATACTTTTTACCACTTCATTCTTATAAGCTTTTAGTCCACAATTAAAATCATGAAGCTTAATACCGCTCATACAACGAGCTGTCCAGTTATAAAATTTGCTTGGTAAATTTTTTGAGAAAATCGGATCAAATCTTTTCTTTTTCCATCCCGATACCAAATGATATTTTTCTTTCATAATCATATGATACATTTCAGGGATTTCTTCGGGATTATCTTGCAAATCAGCATCCATGGTAACCACAACATCACCTTCGGCTGCTTCAAAACCTACGTATAAGGCAGCCGATTTTCCATAATTTCTACGAAATTTCAACCCACGGATAGCGCCATATTCTTTTGATAACAATTCAATTTCTCGCCACGAAGAATCAGTACTGCCATCGTCAATTAACAAAATTTCGTAAGTGAAATTATTGTCATACATAACTTTCGCAATCCATGCTACCAATTCGCTTAGTGATTCTTCTTCGTTATATAATGGAACTACAATACTTAAATTCATAGGGATATATTGATTAGTTATTTTCTTTGTTTAATAGATTGAATGGTGTTCTAATAAAAACTGCCAAAACAAGACCGATTAGTATTCCAATAATATTCTGAAAAAAGAATACCATAAAAGCCATTGTCCCAGGTGTTAGTGTAGTTTGATACAACTGAATTAAGGAATCTACTTGATCTTGACTAAAAGCATTATTCTGTGAGTAAGCCATTCGTAATTGATCAATAAAATAAGATATTCCTTGGGGTTCAAGTACTAAATAATACCAATACGAGAAAAAAGCGTAAATAATTGCTGAGAATAAACTTAGTAAAACTGCAAAGCTCAATGCTGAACGATATAAAAAAACACCTTCAAAAACTTGATCACGATATTTTCTACCGAAAACCAACATTCCAAAAGTTAAAATTAAGCAGTTAAATACCGCCATTTGGTCGCCTGGGAAATGAATTTTCCCAAATTTATTCAAAACAAAAACGACCGCCGAAAAGGCCAGACCCAAATAGAGCCCATAAGTCATTGTAAATTTAATAAGTGTTTGATCAGTTCTCATATGAAATATTCTTGAAGGGCAAATATACTTTTTTATAAATTATTTATGGTAAGAATTCAAAAATCAATAGTACATTTTCTTTTTATATGATATTTTAACCTCGAATTTTAAATAAATAAATAAAACACAGCGATATAACGCAATAAAAAAAGTTTAACATGCTGTTTTGTAAGGCTTTAAATAAGGTTTGATAATTTATTGCATTTTATTTGCAGTGCTATTAATAATTGCTACTTTTGTGGGCGGGTAAGTCTTATACGACTAGCTCCTGTGGAATCCCCCCAGGTCCGGAAGGAAGCAAGGGTAAACGGTTGAGCGGTGCGATGTAAGTAGCTTACCCGTTTTTTATTGGGTATAACTCATAAAACGGGCATTAAATATTGATTTTTCAAACAATCAGAAAAATGATATACATAACTTTTAATGCAAAGCATACGGACATAAATAAATAACCTGAACGTATGAAATCAAAACTTTACAGCCTACCAATTGCAGGTGATATAATAGTTTACAAACATTCACAATCGAAAAAACTATCTATCAAGTTAAAACCGAATTCTATTCCAACGGTTATCATCCCAACCTTAATGACCTACGATATGGGATTTAGATTTGCTTGCGAAAAAGAAGAATGGATAGTGGAGCATATGGAGCTTTTATCAAAAAAAAAGGTGCCAAAATTATTAATTAATGAAAGCAACGGTTTTAAAACCCGATTCCATGAAATAATAATTGTTAAACATTCAAAAAAGAGCATTCAGAATTTAAATCATGGAACGCAAATAAAACTTATGTTCCCTGAAAATGAAAATATAGATTCTACTGAAAATCAAAACAGAATAAAAAATTTTATTCTTAACATATTAAGAGTTGAAGCAAAAAAATATTTACCCCTACGCACACAATTTTTTGCCGAAAAATACGATTTCAAATACAATCAAATATTTATAAAAAACCAAAAAACAAGATGGGGAAGCTGTTCAGGAAAAAACAACATAAATTTAAATTTGCACTTAATGCGATTGCCTGAACATTTGTCAGATTTTATTATTTTGCACGAATTATGCCATACAGTTCACATGAATCATGGCTCAAATTTTCATGAGTTATTGAATCGTTTAACTGGAAATGAAAAAGAGTTAAATAAAGAATTAAGAAAGTACACTACACAATTATAATATGGAAAAAATATCAGAGCGTTTTATTCGTTATGCAAAAATAGATACTCAATCGAACGAAGACTCAACAACCTGCCCAAGTACTAATAAACAATTCAATTTAGCCAAAGTGCTAAAAGAGGAATTGGAGCAAATGGGTGTAAATAAAACAGAATTAGACGAAAATGGATATTTGTTTGCCACCATTCCTTCAAATGTAAAACACAAAGTTCCCACTATTGGCTTTATTGCGCATCTTGATACGAGTCCTGACATGCCAGCCGATAATGTGAAACCCATTGTTGTGAAAAGTTATTCTGGAAAAGATATCATTCTGAATCTTGAAAAAAACATTGTGCTATCACCCAAAGAATCGCCAGAATTACTAAATTATGTTGGCCAAGATTTAATAATAACCGACGGAACTACACTTTTGGGTGCCGATGATAAAGCAGGAATTGCTGAAATTATGCAAACCGTGGAATATCTAACGGAAAATCCGGAATTTAATCACGGAACCATTAAAATAGCTTTTACTCCCGATGAAGAAATTGGCCGTGGAGCCGATTTGTTTAATGTGGAAAAATTTGCTGCTGAATTTGCATATACCATTGATGGAGGAGAAATTGGCGAATTAGAATATGAGAATTTTAACGCTGCACATGCTCGCATTACAGTTACTGGGAAAAACGTACACCCCGGCGATGCAAAAAATAAAATGGTAAATGCCATATTAACTCAAAACCGTATTATTGGTTCCTTCCCAATTCAAGAAACCCCTAGATATACTGAGGGTTATGAAGGGTTTTACCATGTATTGTTTGTAAAAGGAAATGTTGAACAATCGGAATCGGAACTAATTATTCGCGATCATGATTTAGATAAATTCAACGAAAAAAAGGTACGACTAGAAAAATTAGTTATCGACCTTAACAAAGAATTCGGTAACGACTATATAAAACTAGAAATCAAAGATCAGTACTTAAATATGAAAAAAATGATTGAACCTCATTTTCATATTGTTGAAACTGCAAAAAAAGCAATGGAATTAATAGGTATTGAACCAAAAATTAAACCCATTCGTGGGGGTACCGATGGAGCTAGACTTTCATATATGGGATTACCTACTCCCAACATTTTCAGTGGAGGTCATAATTTCCATAGCCGATATGAATATGTTCCTGTGCAATCGATGGAAAAAGCACATGAAACACTTTTGAAAATAATTGAGCTTTACACAGCACAGAATTAACTAATTATTTAAATATAAATGCGCAAAATAAATCTCATTTATACTGCGTTTCAGATGGATAGTCGTGGTGCGACTTGCGGATTTAAGCTTAATAAAAAAAGCCATTTTTGAGTTCGAAAAATTAGAGAATTCCTTACATAAATTACAAAGCCATTTCTGCAAACAGAGATGGCTTTTTTATTATTAATTCTCTCGTTTTAATAAAATTAAGCCTATTAAAGAACCAATACAAAGGATTATTTCTATTTTTGCACAAGCTAACTTAAAAATCAAATTATGAAATTTTTCTTAGACACTGCAAACATAGATCAAATTAAAGAAGCGCAAGATTTGGGTGTTATTGATGGGGTGACAACAAACCCTTCATTAATGGCCAAAGAAGGCATAAAAGGAACCGAAAATATTTTAAAACACTACGTTGATATCTGCAATATTGTAGATGGAGATGTGAGTGCTGAGGTAATTTCAACCGATTTTGAAGGAATGATTGAAGAAGGTGAAAAACTAGCTTCTTTGCATGCTCAAATTGTGGTTAAAATACCTGTGATAAAAGAAGGTATAAAAGCCATAAAATACTTAACCTCAAAAGGCATCCGTACAAATTGCACCTTAGTATTTACCGTTGGACAAGCTCTTTTAGCAGCAAAAGCTGGAGCCACCTATGTTTCTCCATTTGTAGGTAGATTAGACGATATATCACATGATGGTATGGAGTTGATCGCTCAAATTGTTGACATGTTTAACTACTATGGATTAAAAACTCAAGTCTTAGCAGCATCTATAAGAAATACTATGCACATAAATAAGTGTATTGAATTAGGTGCCGATGTGGCCACCTGTCCGCTTGAACCAATTTTAGGATTACTAAATCACCCCTTAACAGATAGTGGATTAAAAAAATTCTTAGATGATTATAACAAATTAAATGGCTAACAGATGCTAATCAAGATATATCCTGAAAACCCAAATGAGCGAGAAATTCGCAAAGTGGTTGAAATTCTGAAAAATGGTGGCGTAATTATTTACCCTACCGATACGGTTTACGGCATTGGTTGCGATATAAATCACCCAAAAGCCGTGAACCGCGTAGCACAAATCAGGGGAATAAATCTTGAAAAGGCAAATTTTTCATTTATTTGCCACGATTTAAGTCATTTATCAGATTATACCAAACATGTTTCTAACGATGTTTTTAAACTTATGAAAAGAAACATGCCAGGTCCTTTTACTTTTATTCTTGAATCGAACAACAACGTTCCAAAAATATTTAAAAGTCGTAAAAAAACGGTGGGTATTCGCGTGCCAGATAATATCATTATTCGTGAAATTGTTCGTGAATTAGGTAACCCTATTCTAACCTCTTCAATTCACGATGAAGATGATGTAATTGAATATACTACAGATCCAGAATTGATACATGAAAAATATATGGACTTGGTAGATGCGGTTATTGATGGTGGATATGGCGATAACGAACCGTCTACAGTAGTTGATTGCTCTACCGAAGAATTTGAAATTTTACGCCAAGGGAAAGGCCAATTGAACTAATTTATTCATAAAAATTAGAAATAATATTTATGTCAGTAGACAAGTTCATATGTACAGACGCAGCAATTATACGGGCTTATTATATGTGCAAATTCTGTCAGGAGCTACGCGCGCTGACAGATTTGACCTGACAACGTCCGAAGGTCTTGTCAGCATCTCTCTCACGAAATGAAACTAAGTAGTTAACTACTGACCTTCTAATAATATTTATACTAAAAAGAAAAGCGAGGCCAACACCTCGCTTTTCTTTTTACCTTGCTAACAATTGTCCAATAAAGTCTAAGGTTGAAACACTATGTGCCATATACGCAAATCCTGAACATGTTCATTTTCCTTATTTCCAGGTCGCCCGAAATTTCAGAACAAAGCATAGCAACTATTGTAGCAAAGAGTAGTGAAAAATTTATAAATGAAAATAAATTGGTGGAGCAAGGAAAGTTCATGTGGCAAAAGTCGACTTCTGCTTTTTCCGTTTCAAAAACTGATGTTGATAGAATATGTAAATATATTTTAGGATCATTTCAACATTAGGGTTGTTACGCATAAATCTTTGCTACTCTATACATGAAAAAGCTAGTATCATTTACCC
>JAEINW010000011.1 GCA_016342715.1 Salinivirgaceae bacterium
CAGTGAAATACTTACAAGAACTAAATCGTGAGCGAGAATCGCTCAATTTGGGTATCAATTATCATTAATATGTCTGCAACGATTTTTTACCTGTTCAATACCGGAAGTGTTACTTCCGGCTGAAATAAATATGCCTTACAGGCAATTAATTGTCTGAATGTATTAACCGACTTTTTAAAACCACCATTTCTAATTTGCCAATTTAGTTTGACATAGGGATAACCATAATATTTTATTAAGTAGCAATATTTAGTAATAGTGGTTATTGTAAGTAAAAAGCATCTGGTTCTCAGATGCTTTTTTATTAATTCTTTTTCTCAGGATACTCAATTCGTGCATGATAAATATTCATTAGTTTTTCTTTAAAAACCTGTTTAACCATATGAATATCTTTAAAAGTAATATCGGCTTCCTCAAATTGACTGTCCTCAATTTGGTTATTAATAATTTTTTCAACCAAAGTATCAATAGAGTTTTCATTGTATTCTTTCAGAGTTCTCGAACTGGCTTCAACAGCATCAGCCATCATTAACACCGCAGTTTCCTTTGTAAATGGAGCAGGTCCAGGGTAGGAAAATTTTGAAATGTCAGGAAGTTTTCCTTCATTCTCATTGGCATATTTTGTATAAAAATACTTTACCAAACCAGTTCCATGGTGCGTCAATATAAAATCGGTAATTGGAGCAGGTATTTTATATTTTTTTGCCAGTTCTACTCCATGCAAAACATGCTGAATAATAACCTCGGCACTTTTTTCGTAGGACAATTTATTATGCGGATTTTGACCTGATTGGTTTTCAATAAAAAATGCAGGAGCACCTGTTTTGCCTATATCATGATATAAAGCTCCTACTCTCATTAATAATGCATTACCACCAATTTTACGAATAGCTTCTTCTGCCAAATTTGCCACTTGTATTACATGTTGAAAGGTGCCGGGCGCTTTTTCGGCTAAATTCCTCAATGCGGGATGATTGGTGTCGGAAAGTTCTAACAAAGTAACATCTGATAAAAAACCAAAAACCTTCTCAAACATAAAAATTAATGGATAGCAAGTAAGTAGCAATAATCCGTTACCTGCGAACCACAAAAAAGTTTCGTAATTAATTTTGCTAATTTCTCCTTCTTGCATAATTGCTATTGCCGTATAAGCAACGCAATATGACAATAATATTAAACTAACCGAAAGAAATAATTGGCCTCTCCTATGTAATTGAGTCAGGGTGAAAATTGAAACGGCACCAGCTACAAATTGCAAAAATATAAACTCAAAACTATTTGGAGCCAAAAACCCAATCATCATAACGGTAACCAAATGAATAAAAAATGCCAAACGAGAATCGTAAAAAGCACGAATAATTATTGGCAAAGCAGCAAATGGAATTACATAAATGCTCACATTATTAAAGCGAACTACCAAAGCTGCCGATACCATCATAATTAATACCATCATTATTATGAACAGTGATTTTCTAAAGCTTTCTAAAATCTCTGGCCTAAAATGATAAAGGAATAAATATAATACTCCAAACAACATTAGAATCACTAAAATTTGACCTAAAAACAACCATTGAATTTGCGAACTGGTTCCTAATATATTTTCATAATCTTTTCTTAATGATTCCAACACTCGGAAATTTTCATCTTGCACCAAATCACCTCGTGATATTATACGCTCTCCAGCTTGAATCATTCCTTTTTTTGTGGGAATATTATTCACTAAATCTTGCTGAACTTTTTGGGTCGTTTCGTTGTCGTATTTTAAATTTTGCGAAACAAAATCATAGAGTTTAATGTTTTCAATAAGGGCTACAAACCCTTTGCTGTTAGGGAATTGAGAGGTAATTCTTTTGTTAACAAAACCATAGGCGATTTTTTGAGTAAAAACTTCTTCAACATCTCTATTTTCAGCAATATTATTATTCAAAATTACAATAGAAGTTCCTTTTTTTGTTTTCTCTAAAACTTCATTAAAATCAACTACTCCTTTTTCATAAATAAATGATAATAAATCTAAGGAAATCGATTTACTAAACTCTTTTAACGAATCAGGAGTATGAAAATTAGGATCAATCTTCTTTGCAACTTGAATAGCATCTTTATAGCGTAACTCAAAAACATTGGTAAAATTCGTTATTTCAGTTTCAGCGATCGATTTATTTAGCTTAAAGTAGGGCTTAAAATTGCGTAATACACTATCGCGTTCTGTTTTTATCTCTGCATCGGTTTTGTATATCGCAAAATCGAATGGTGCTATTAAATCCTCGTGCTGCCATGGGGTGCCTTTTTGGTACTCAAATTTAAATTTCCCTTGGGTTGGAAATAAATAAATTCCAATTGCCGAGGCAAACAAAAATAATAGCAATATGTATATCTTTGTACTTTTGTTTGCAAATGAATCGTTAAAAGTGCTCATAGTATATTTGTTTAATGCGCTAATTTACTCGGATTAATCCATAAATCAATAACAAAAATCTGTAAATTCAATTTCCTTTTCTAACTTTGAATTTATCTATAATAAAAAAGCAACTTTATGACAATTTTTGGAATATGCACACACACATTGATTGCGGTAAGAAAATTGCCTTCAGAGCAATCTGAAATGCTTACCCAATTATTGTTTGGAGAAACCTATACAATTACCGAAACTCAAGCCAAATGGGTAAAAATAATGTCAATACTTGATAGTTATGAGGGATGGATAGATGCCAAATTGCTAACCAAAATATCAGAGCCAGATGTAAATAATTATAATAAGAACAGCATAACTATTTCAGCAGCAATTTCAAAAATATTAGATGTAAAAACAAATCAATACATCCCAATAGTAGCTGGAAGTATTCTTCCTCAATTACATTCAAATAAAACTTTTTCGTGTAATAATAGAGAATTTCGTCTTGAAGAAAATAACGATTCGAATCATACCTTAGCAGATATTTCAAAACAATTTTTAAACGCACCCTATTTATGGGGTGGAAAAACTTTGCTCGGAATAGATTGTTCAGGATTAACTCAAATTGTTTACAAGACAATGGGCATTCAATTGCCCCGTGATGCAAGTGAGCAAATTAAACTTGGCAGCTCGGTTAGTTTTATTAACGAAGCCATTTCTGGCGATTTAGCATTTTTTGATAATGCAGAAGGAGACATTATCCATGTAGGTATTATTTTGGAGTCAGGAAAAATTATTCATGCATCGGGTGTCGTTCGGATCGATCCGATTGACCATCAAGGAATTTATAACCATGAAAGTTCAAAATATTCGCACAAATTAAGAGTTATTAAACGGATAATTGAGAATTAGTATGACAGCTTCGATAATAGTTAAAATTGCTTTTTTGACACTTGTTATTATAACAATAATACTTTTTCAGCATCGTAACAAAAACAAACATCCAAACTCATGAATTTCTCCTACAAGTATGCGCGCCCAATGGTGACAACGGATATAATACTATTTAGTGGCGCAAAGGGAAGAACTGAATTATTATTGATTAAGCGACTTAACAGTCCATACAAAGATCATTGGGCTTTTCCAGGAGGTTTTGTTGACGAAAACGAATCGTTAGAAGCGGCTGCACGCAGGGAGCTTTTAGAGGAAACCGGAATTAAGGAAGCAAAATTAATCCAATTTCAAGCATTTGGTGATTTTGGTCGCGACCCACGCGGTCATTGTGTTAGTGTGGTGTATTATCAGTTCGTTGATAAAAACAACCTTACCTTAAAAGCAGGTGACGATGCCAAAGAAGCTGATTGGTTTTCAATAAATAATCTTCCGAAGCTAGCCTTTGATCATTCAAAAATACTTAAAGAAGCAATAAATAAGTTGCTCTAAAATAAAAAAGACCAACTCAATTAAGAGTCAGTCTTTTCTAATATATAACGGAATATTTTATTAAACTCTTAAAGCAGAAATATCTGCAAATTCTTCAGTTTTATATTCATCGGCCAATAATTTCACTTTACAAACCTTGAAAGCTTCAATTGTTCTATCAACATCTTCAATGGTATGCATTGATGTTGGGATTAATCTAAGTAAAATATGTCCTTTTGGAATAACAGGATAAATAACCACTGAACAGAAAATTCCATGATTCTCTCTTAAATCTAGAATTAAATTAGTAGCTTCAATAACACCACCATGCATCATTACAGGGGTTACTGGCGATTCAGTGTTACCAATATCAAAACCATTTTCACGTAGCCCTTTTTGCAATGCGTTTACAACAGTCCATAAATCTTCTCTTAATGAATGTTCGTTTTGTAATAAGTCTAAACGTTTTAAGGCTCCTTTTACCATTGGCATTGGTAAAGCCTTAGCAAAAGTTTGTGAACGCATATTGTAACGTAAAAAATCAACAATATCAGCTTCAGCAGCTATAAAACCGCCTATTCCGGCCATTGCTTTTGCAAAGGTGGCAAAGTACAAATCAATTTCATTTTGAACGCCAAAATGTTCCCCAACTCCAGCACCCGTTTTACCCATTGTACCAAAACCATGAGCATCATCAACTAATAATCGGAAACTATATTTTTTCTTTAATTCAACAATTGCTTTCAGATTACCAAGATCGCCTTCCATACCAAAAACTCCTTCGGTAATAAAAAGAATACCTCCGTCTGGATTCTCATTGACACGTTTCTGAGCAAATTTTAACATTTTCTCAGCTTTTTCCATATCATTATGTTGAAAAACAAAGCTTTTACCTCCTTTTGCCTTATGTAAGAAAATACCATCCATAATGCAGGCGTGAGCTTCCGAATCGTAAACAATCACATCGTTGCGTCCTGCAATGGCATCAATAATTGAAACCATGGCTTGGTAGCCGTAATTTACAAGAAAAGCGTCTTCTTTATTTACAAATTTCGCTAAACGTTGCTCCAATTCTACATGAAAATTTGTTTGACCTGACATCATTCTAGCTCCCATAGGATAAGCCATTCCGAATTCTGCGGCTCCTTCAGCATCAGCTTTTCTAACTTCAGGATGATTTGCTAAACCAATGTAGTTGTTTAAACTCCAGTTAAGAACTTTTTTCCCTCGAAAAGTCATGTGAGGATGAATCTCACCTTCTAATTTTGGAAATGAAAAATAACCATGTCCGGCCTTTTGATACTGCCCAATAGGACCCCTATTTTTTTTTATTTTATCGAAAATATCCACAATACTTGAATTTAAATGTTTAACACCCACAAAAGTAAATGTAATACAGAAATATGTTAGTAGTATAAGTACTTATTATTAATTGTTTAATTGATGAAAAATTAAAACTACTATAAATATATAAGCATAGTAATCTTATTTCTATGTCATTACAAAATTAAAAATCTATCAAAATAGCTTCATTTCAACTCAATAAATTAAAATAGATTGTGTATATTTGCAGCCCAAAATGTAATTTAATATCATAAAAATTGGTTTTTTGCGTTTAGCTATAAACCTTTAAAATAAAAAAATGACAATAAATAATAGTAAACTAATAATTTTAAGCATTTTAGCTTCAGTTTTATTTTCATGTAGCGAATATCAAAAAGCGTTAAAAAGCTCTGATTACAATTTTAAATATGAAAAAGCTCTGGAATATTATGGTGAAGAAGATTACTATAGAGCTCAATCTCTTTTAGATGAATTGGTTTCAATATACAAAGGAACAGACAAAGCAGAAAAAGTTTTATACTGCTATGCCGATTGTCATTATCAACAAAACGATTATATTTTAGGAGCCTATTATTTTGAAAATTTTGCTAAAACTTATCCATATAGCGATAGTACGCAAAAAGCAGCATATACAGCAGCCTATTGCTATTATCTAAATTCACCGCGACCAAGTTTAGATCAATCGGATACTTATAAGGCAATTAATGCAATGCAACTGTTTATTAATAAATATCCGAGTAGTGAACAGATTGAAGATGCAAATAATATTATTGAAAAATTACGCTATAAGCTTGAGAAAAAATCGTACGAAAATGCAAAATTGTATTTTAAATTGAGCGATTACCAAGCAGCAAGTATTGCACTAAAAAATAGCATTAAAGATTTTCCAGATTCGGAATACAGAGAAGAACTTTTATATTTAATTGTAAAATCGAATTTTTTATTGGCGGAAAATAGCGTATTTGATAAACAAGGTGAAAGATATCAAACCACGATAACAGAATACTATTCCTTTATTGATGAATATCCAGAATCGGAATTTTTAAAGGAAATTGAGAAAATGTATACAAAATCAGTAAATCAAATAAAAAAGTTATAAGCATGGATTACAAAAAAAGCAATGCACCAACAACGACGATAACCAGAGATTTGAGGGATATTGAAGCAGAAACTGGTAATATTTATGAAAGCATTGTTGCCATTTCAAAACGTTCTAATCAAATTAGCGTTGAAATGAAAGAAGAATTAAGCCGCAAGCTTGAAGAATTTGCTTCATATACTGATAACTTAGAAGAAGTTTTTGAAAACCGTGAACAAATTGAAATTTCTCGATTCTACGAAAGACTTCCAAAATCAAATGCTATTGCGATTGATGAATTTAAAAAAGGTAATATATACCACAGAATACCAGAAGTAGAAGAAGTAAAAGTACTACCAAAGGAATAAGACCTTTGTAGAATGCTACAAAATAAAAATATAATTTTAGGAGTAAGCGGGGGGATTGCTGCATATAAAGCAGCCAATCTTACCCGTTTGTTGGTTAAAAACGGAGCCCATGTAAAAATAATTATGACTCCTATGGCTAAAGAATTTATAACTCCACTCACTTTAGCTACACTTTCAAAAAATCCGATTCTCGTTGATTTTTACAATCCCGAAAATGGCGATTGGAATAGTCATGTTGATTTGGGACTTTGGGCAGATGCTTATGTAATTGCCCCTGCTACTGCAAATTCTATGGGGAAAATGGCAAATGCCATTGCCGACAATCTTTTAATTACTACCTATTTGTCTGCTCGCTGCCCTGTTTTTCTGGCTCCGACAATGGATTTGGATATGTACAAACATCCGGCAAACACAAAAAATATGGAAACCTTGCAATCGTACGGAAATTTCATTATTGAGCCAGAAAGTGGAGAATTAGCTAGTGGATTAATCGGGAAAGGCAGAATGGCTGAACCTGAAACCATTGTTGAATACCTTGAAAATTTCTTTTCGCAAAAACAAGATTTTAAAAATAAAAAAGTACTAATAACTGCAGGGCCAACCCACGAAGGAATTGATCCGGTTCGATTTATCGGAAATCGATCTTCAGGTAAAATGGGATATGCTCTTGCTGAAAATCTGGCAAATAGAGGTGCAGAGGTGACTTTAGTATCGGGGCCTACAAGCATGAATATTTCTAACTTAAACGTTAAATTAATTCAGGTAAATTCAGCCGAAGAAATGTATTTGGCATGTGCAAAATGTTTTCCAGAACAAGATATTGCTATTATGGCTGCGGCAGTTGCCGATTATACACCTAAAGAATATCTTGACAAAAAAGTAAAAAAGAAAACTCACAATTTGGTGCTGGAATTAGTAGCTACTAAAGATATTGCCTCGGAACTTGGTAAAATTAAAAAGGCACATCAAAAATTAATTGGTTTTGCTCTGGAAACAAATAACGAAGAAGAAAATGCAAAATTAAAAATCACAAAAAAGAATCTTGACTTTATTGTATTGAATTCGTTACAAGATAAAGGTGCAGGTTTTCAGACGGATACAAACAAAATTACTATTATCACACGAAAAGGTGATATTAAACCGTTTGAATTAAAATCGAAGCAAGATGTTGCTGCTGACATTGTAAACGAAATTAAGAATTTGTTCTAAAACTTTAACACCTATATTATAATGCCTAATCGTTTCTCACAAAAAATAATTCTAATTACTTTATTTCTTTTATCTGGTATTTTTTTAAACGCATTTTCGCAAGAACTTAACTGCAGAATACAAGTAAATTCAAGCCAAATACAGGGTACAAACAAAACAGTTTTTGAAGAATTACAAAAAGCATTGTACGAATTTATTAATAGCAAAAACTGGACATCGCATATGTATAGTGTTGAAGAAAGAATTGAATGTAATTTTTCAATAACCATTACAAAGCAAATATCAACCGATGAATTTGAAGGAACTATTCAGATAACATCAAATCGTCCGGTATATAATTCAGGATACTCCTCACCAATGCTTAATATTTTAGATGATAAATTACATTTTAGATACGCCGAAGGTCAATCGTTGGAGTTCAATGAATCGACTCATAACGAATTAACTTCTTTAATTGGTTATTATGTTTATGTTATTTTAGGTTTCGATTACGATTCTTTTTCACCAAACGGAGGAGATGAATTTTTTCAAATTGCTGAAAAAATTGTATCAACAGCACAAAGTTCTCAATACGGCGGATGGAAAGCTTACGAAAGTCGTAAAAACAGATATTGGTTAATTGAAAATATCATGAATTCTATTTATGCACCTATTCGAAACTATTCATACGTATATCACAGAACTGGTTTAGATGTTATGTCGAAAAATACAACCGACGGTCGTGCGGCAATAATCGCCGGATTGCAAGACTTATTAAAAGTGCACCGTCAAAAACCAAATTCCTTTTTAATGCAAACTTTTTTTGAAACAAAAAGTGGCGAAATAATAAAAGTTGTTCAAGAAGGCCCAACCAGTGAGGGAATGAGAGCATACAACATTCTTAAAGAGGTAAATCCATCGAAAAGTAGCGAATACGAAAATATAATTAAAAGAAATTAGATTTTTATTACTTCCAAATAGCTAAATCATATATTTGTTAATTAATTGGTATAACAAACTATAAATTCACAAGTCATATATTTGAAATAATTTTAAATTTGTACGTTCAAAAAAAATAAAATATGCTAAAAGCGTTGACAGTACAGAATTATGCATTGATTCAACAATTAAGTATCGATTTTGAAAAGGACTTTTCTACCTTAACTGGTGAAACAGGTGCCGGAAAATCAATTCTTCTGGGAGCTCTTTCGTTAGTATTAGGAGCCAGAGCTGATAGCTCTGCAGCAAACAAAAAAGACGAAAAGTGCATTGTGGAAGCAACATTCGAATTAGAAAAATTAAATCTAAAATCATTTTTTGAACAAAACAATTTGGATTACGAAGATGAAACCATCATTCGTAGAGAAATTTTAAGCAATGGTAAGTCGCGTGCATTTATTAATGATACTCCGGTAAACTTAAATAACCTTAAAGACTTAGCTAATAAATTGATTGATATTCACTCACAACATGAAAATCTAGAATTAAATAACAACAAGTTTCAATTAAAAGTGCTCGATTCGCTTGCTAATAATGATGCTTTATTAAATACATATAAAAATGTTTATAATAAATTCAAACAGTATAACGAAGAGCTGGAAACTTTAAAAGAAAAGTCAAAACTTGCAAATTCAGATTTCGATTTTAATCAATTTCAATATAATCAGTTAGCAGAAATTCATTTGGAGCAAATTAATTTGCAAGAGCTTGAAAATGAACTCGAAATTTTAAACAATGCCGAAGATATTCAGTTGAATTTAAATACTGGATTTACTATTCTTTCAGAATCGGAGAATAACGTATTGGATCAATTAAAGCAAACCAAACAAGCTTTTGAAAAAATTAAAAACTATTTTAATAAAGCCAATAATTATTCTAATAGAATTGATAGTATTATTATTGATTTAAAAGATATTGCATCGGAAATTGAAAGCTCTGCTGAATCGATAGAATTTAATCCAGAAAAAGCTTTTGAGCTAAAAGAAATGCTTGATAAGATTTACTCTTTACAGCAAAAACATCAGTTAGAAACTATTAATGAATTGATAACTTTAAGAGAAGACTTTAATGCCAAGTTACAAGCAAAAGAAAATTATTCCCTTGAAATTTCCGCATTAGAGAAAAACATAAACGGGGTAAAAGAGGAGCTTAAGAAACTATCAAGCAGCTTAACAAAAAACAGAAATACTGCAGCTCCAAAATTGTCGGAACGAATAATTTCGCAACTAAGTGAATTAGGTATGCCCTATGCTTCGTTTAAAGTTGATATTTATACAAACGAAGCCTTCACCAGCGATGGTCAAGATAAAATAAACTTTTTGTTTTCAGCAAATAAAAATCAAGCTGCAGCTAACATATCAAAAATTGCATCGGGTGGAGAAATAAGTCGCTTAATGCTATCAATAAAGTCAATTTTGTCAGAATCTACGGCATTACCAACCATAATTTTTGACGAAATTGACACAGGCGTTTCAGGTGAAATTGCCGATAAAATGGCTGACATTATGAAACAAATGGCTGAAAACATGCAAGTGATTAGCATTACCCATTTACCACAAATTGCTGCCAGAGGAAAAACACAATACAAAGTTTACAAAAAAGAAAATGCAACTACTGTTGAAACAAAAATTGACAAGCTTAAAGAAAACGAACGTATTGAAGAAATAGCTCGCATGCTTAGTGGCAAGGACATTTCACCCGAAGCCATTGAAAATGCAAAAACACTCATCTTCTCATAATCTTATATTAATCATAATTAGAACATAATTAACAATAAGCTGTTATTGCTTATGTACAAAAACAAAAACTAATTATTTATGGCGTACAATTTATTAAAAGGAAAAAAAGGAATCATTTTCGGTGCTTTAAACGAAAATTCTATTGCATGGAAAGTTGCGATAAAAGCCTACGAAGAAGGTGCGGAAATTGTTTTAACAAACACTGAAGTTGCTATGCGCATGGGCGAAATTAAGGAATTAGCAAAAGCAACCAATGCCACTGTGATTCCTGCAGATGCCACAAACTATGAAGATTTGGAAAATTTAGTCGGAAAATCAATGGAAGTTTTCGGTGGAAAATTCGACTTTATTTTGCACTCAATAGGAATGTCACCAAACGTAAGAAAAGGAAAATCATACGACGATTTAAATTACAATTATTTACAAAAAACACTTGACATTTCTGCCTTATCATTTCACAAAATAATGCAGGTTGCTCGTAAAATGGATGCTGTAAATTGTTGGGGTTCAATTGTCGCCTTATCGTATGTTGCAGCCCAACGCACACTTTACGGTTACAACGACATGGCTGACGCAAAGGCACTATTAGAGTCGATTGCTCGCAGTTTTGGCTACATCTATGGGCGCGATAAAAAAGTACGCGTGAATACCATTTCACAATCGCCTACCTTAACAACTGCTGGTAGTGGTATTCGTGGGTTCGATAATCTGGTTGATTTCTCTGAAAGAACTTCGCCATTAGGCAATGCCGATGCCGATGAATGTGCCGATTATTGTATTACCTTATTTTCTGATTTAACTAAAAAAGTAACCATGCAAAACCTTTTTCACGATGGTGGATTTTCAAGCATGGGTATGAGTTACCGTGCAATGAAACAATATAATAAAAGCTTCGATTGTGATAATGAACTTGATGGTTTAGACGAAATTCCAAAAGAATGGTAGCGCATTATATTAGATAAATAAAAAAAACTCAGAAGGAATCTTCTGAGTTTTTTTTATCCCCAATTTTAACTTTTCTAAACAAATAAATCTGGTTTCAATTGGATCTAATTAAAAAGTTGAGGATTTAAATAAAATCACCTAAATATTTAATGTTAAATTGTTGCGATGCATGTAGATAATTTCATAAAAACAAATTTCATGCTTGCATCGCTTGTTGTTAACAATAAACAACTTAGGGCGTTGCCCTAAGCTATATTATTTATGGCTTTCAGCCATTACAGATAAATTATCATTTGAACTAACCACCCATAATAATCAGAAAAATTAGCCTGCAAGGCTTATATATTTCAACTTAGGGCAACGCCCTAAGAATTAGTACAACCATACGAACCGTCGCAAGTAAATGTGTTAAATTATTAAAATATATCCACATGCGACGCAATCTATTACATAAAAAAGCGAGTTGCGTTTTGTTGCTTTAAATCAGTGAGACTATATTTTTTTGAATTAAAAACTAATAAAAACAAAAATTCGAACTAATCTCGAAAGAGAAGCGTATCAATATATTGACTCTTACTCCTCGCTGCTTGCAGCAAAATAAAAAAGCAAATCATCCTCCATTAATACCACATCTGCTTACCGCGAGGTTGTTTAAATTCTAAGCTATATCATTTATGATTGACCTTTTCAAGAATTTTAGCTTGCTCCACAACTTTTCAATATAATCCCTTCAATTCCTCTTTATTATAATATTCAATAAACTCATTTGTTAATGTTTGCGTAACATCACTCATAAAGGCAAATTCATTTCTAATATCGTTCACATAGGCTTTAACTTTTACCTTTAACATTATTTTATGGCCTATTTGCTCTTGGAAAAATAAAACAGCAATGGGTTTGTTTAAATAAATATATTTTGAAACCTGAGCTGCTTCTAATGCCGATTGTTTTACTTTTTGTAAATCAGCGCTTAGCGGCAAATACAACACTGTAACTACCTGGCAATTTTCTTCGCCAGCATTGGCGTTAGAAACCGATTGACTCATAACATCAGAGTTTGGGACTGTAACCAAACTATCATCGGGGGTGACAATTCTGGTCGATCGCAGTCCTATGCCAACTACTTCGCCATAATAATTACCAAGTTGCACTTTATCACCAATTTGAAAGGGCTTGTCAATTACGATAATAATTCCTCCAAATATATTTTTAAGTAAATCTTGAGCCGCAAATCCAACGGCAACTCCAATTGAAGCAGAAACGGCGAATATCGATGCCATAGGTGGTCGGAAAACAGCCACAATAATAAACGAAAAAGCTCCAACCCAAACTACTATGCGAATAATTGGTATAAAACCTTTTAAAGTAACTCTGTACTTGGTGTTACGCTCGGCCCAAACAGATAACAACGCCGATGTAAGCTTTAAAAAAGAAAAGGTGAGTAAAATAATTATTAAACTAATAATTATTTTTGTAGCCGAGAAATAAGCTTTTAACGATTGGGTTTCTTTTTCAACTTTATTTACAATTTTTGACGAAACGTTTACTGAATCAATATTTGAAACAATTTCTTTTTTTTGTATAGTATCCGTTGGAATGGAGTCTGTTGGTATTGCTGATAAACTAAAATTTGATACCAATAACAACAAGAATAACCCAAAATATAGAATGTATTTCTGCATTTTTAATGTATTAAATTTCTGTTTTTTAATTGTTTAATAACGTGTCTGTATAAAATACTATTCAACATAAAAGCATCGCCAATTCTTACAATAATTGAGTCCTCTTTCATAATGTGAATAATTTTATAGCATTTATCGAAACTTGTATTTGTAATATGCGATAATTGTTGAATAGAGATTTTACCATGAAGAACTATCAACAGCAGAACATATGCTTTTTCGGGCGAAATATTATCGAGAAAACTAAAGTCAGGAACCGAAAAATTACTAATAAATAGCTTATTATCAGAAACACTTTCTATTGATTGTAACCAATAGATTAGTGCCAAACTAATGTTACTATCGGAATATTTATTTAGCTCATTAAAATAAGAAGATTCAAGATCTTTTTGAGAAATAGCATGGTTTAAATCGGAGGGTGTCCTTCCCGCACTGCCACAATACTCGAGTTGAAATCCACTCAATCGATTCCTTTTTAAAACAATACTTTTTATTTGCTGGCTATTTAAAGTGCTAATATTAATTATATGATCGAAATAATCACCAATCTGTAAGGTTTTGTTTAAATATTGCCATGCATAATATGATGTTGAACAGACCCAAAATATTTTATCATTGGTTGATACAATTAACGATAAAAATTTATTTAAACACGCAAATCCGCCAACTTGGCGTAAAAACAATCTTTCAATTCCATCTATAAGAATTATTTTTCGCGCCATTGGAGTAATAAACTCCTTAATGTCTTGATCTGTTTTTAAATGCTCCTGATTAAATATTTCGTTTACCAACTGATAGTAAGCGCTTTCATCATTATAAAAATTTTTAATCGGAAAATTAATTATCTGATAATTTGAATTTACCGTTTCTTGAAAATAATGCAACAATGAAGATTTTCCACTTCCATTCTCACCTATTATTGCTGATGCAGAATATTTGCCTGTAAACCATTCCTCGTAAGCTGAATTTAGCTTTTCTACTTCAGCTTCACGTGAATGGAATAAATTGATTTCATGCACTGGAGAATTATCAAATAAATGTTGGTAAATAACTGGCAATTTGTACATCCTTTTTTGAATATCGGCCAGGTAATTTGACACTTCCGATGAAATAGACGCAACACTTCCATCTAATTTCAACTTCTTTTTCATCTCAACATAGGAGACTTGGAGCCAATCGAACTTTTTATTAAAAAACGCACTCGCCAATGAATATATTTTCGCAAAAAACAAACCCGCTTTTTTACGTTTTTCAACAGAATCGGCCAAGGCTTTTGACTTCAATAAGCGTGAATAAATATTAACAATATTATCATTGTTATCAAGCTCTTTTATTCTTTCAATTAAAGCATCAATATTGGTGCTTATTTCTCCTAAGTCATCTATAATTAGGTTATTTAATAAATCAGCAATTTTTGTGCTTATTATCAATAAACGATCTAATCCATCGCTAAAAACTGCAATAATTTTTTCTTCGTTAGCATTTGGTTTTTCAGTAAGTAAAATTGCTGTATCCAAATAAAAATCAATTATCTGATCGTAATCACTAAATTCATTTACTATGGTTTCGAGCTTAAGTGCCATTTGCTTTTTAAGCATTTGATTATTAATCTTAAACGAAGGAAAACACTCAAACTCAACAAACTCTTTGGGTGAGAAATACTTGATATCGTATGCTTTAATACCCAATTCATATTGCGGGCTTTTTACGACACCAATTCTATTTGAAAAATCATTTAATAAGTCGTTAAGCTCATTTTCCAGTTTTGTTAATAGCTTTGGAATATCTTCGGCAGCCCCTGTTGCTTTTGTGCTTTGATCATTCTCTGCCTTTTCTTTTTTTAGTTTATACAACTCTTTAACCAAAAAATTGCGAACCTCACTTAAGGGAGCTTCGGGTTTAGGTAAATTTGTTAAAATATTACGAGTGTACTTAATTTGGTTTTCGACCTCAGGTAATAATGCCTTTTTAACTCGTTGGGTAAATATGAATTCAATGTTTTGAAAAGATAAATTAACATTTGAAATATAGCTAAACAGCTGCTCTTTAAAACGCCAATCTTCATGAAAACTAAAAAAAGTTGCCTGCCAAATTTTACTTTGTTTTTCCAAACGGGCAAATGCATTAGCATATTCTATTCTACTTAATGATTTTATTGTGCTTATGAAATTAATTCGGCTGGCATGTAAATAAATTTTTGCTTCAATTTGTTTTTTTAGCTTATCAAATAATTCAAAAAGTGAATGTGTACCATTTTCAACTTTATATTCGATGGTATTCAAAATATCAGCATCAAACATAATATTTCCATTTAGGATTCCTTCTTCGTAGTGAAAAAGAGCTAATTGAGAGTTGATAATCTCATTGCGACATTTTGCAATAACTATTTCTAATTCATTAAAAAAGACTGGAAACACATATTTTTTAAGCAAAGTCTTAAAGTAGATTTTTTTCATTCTAAGCTTTGGATCTTTTACTTTTCTTCTGATTAGGCGATAAAACATTCTATTAAGCCGATCGATGTTTTTATCAATCGAAACTATGCTGTTATAAACCTTAATATTAAATTTATTGCTCGCTGAAAGAGAAGTTTTATCAAGCGGATCGGCGCTAGTTATGTCAATTAAAAAAAAATCAGGATTTGCACTAAAATATTCCTGTATCTTAGCGTTTAAGCGACTAAATAATTCATCAATTAAAATATTGGTATTTACACTTGTATAATCAGCATTTACGATGGCTCCAACTTGCTTATGGTATTCGCGCCAATTTTCAATTCGCTGCTTTTTCGTTTCAAGCCTATGTTGTTTTTGAAAAAAATCACTTTGCAACTTTTTTATGGCATCGAAGCATTGCTTGTGGTTAAGAATAATTTCGTTAAGAGCAGTATCAATTATTTGCGCACATTCCTTTAGAAAAACATCAACTGAATTAATGTTTAATTTCACCATAGGATTCCCCATATGAGTTCCTTTTATTTTTACAATAAATTTACACTTATTTTTATATAAAATGATTTATCCCGAAAAATTATGCTTCGCATGAGCTAAAGGTTCGGGACTTAATTATTACTCGCTATCGCTCATGAGACACTACGCTATGTTGAGAAGCTGTTTGTGCTTGATTGACAACGTGTTGGTTTTAAAACCTTAATTTATACAATGAGGCTGTCTAAAAAGGATAGTTCAACTTTTGAAAACTTTTAATACGAAAGTTAAATTTAAAATGGAACGCTGATAACACTGAAAAAAACTGATTTACACTGATTTGATCTGTGAAAATCAGCCAAAATCTGTGTCATCTGCGTTCTCTTCTTTCAACTTAGCGAACCTTGCTTGCAAGCTCATGAGCAATTGCGAATAACAAAGCGATCTCAAGAGCGATAGCGAATAATTTGAAAGTGTACAGAAAAGTTTTTTTACTTTTTAGACAGCCTCATGAATTTGAATCTCAAAACGTGCAATAAACACAATAAACCAACACTTTACGCAAACAGAATCTCTTTTCTCATGAATTATGGGGGTTATCAAGTAAGCAATAATAAATGTTTAGAAAGGTCAGTAGTTAACTACTTAGTTTCATTTCGTGAGAGAGACGCTGACAAGACCTTCGGACGTTGTCAGGTCAAATCTGTCAGCGTGCGTAGCTCCTGACAGCATTTGCACATATAATAAGCCCATATAATTGCTGCGTCTGTACATATGAACTTATCAGCCTCTATAAACGTTTATTTATGGCACAAACAGAAGAATGGAAATAAAGTTTAGAAAGCTTTGATTGCTGCTAATTATTCTGCTTACTGGCTTTAAGATGAGCCGCTTTTGTAAAATTTTCTTTTGCTTCATCTTCTAAACCAAGTTGCATGCATGAAACTGCTAAATTGTAAAACATTTGATCATCATTTGGATCAATTTTAACAGCACGTTTAAAAACGTTATATGCTTTTTCAATTTGATGGCTCATTCCATAAGCGGTTCCTAAATCTTTTAATGCCTCAGTCTTATTTGGAGCAATTTTTACAGCTCTTTCAAGATAATGAATACCATTGGGTAAATTTCCTAAATAACGCCCCTCAATCACACCTAATCGATAATTCAAAGTGTAATCCATAGAATCCAGCTTCCACAATTCTAAATAATATTGCAATTGAAGCTTTTTATCTTTTTCTTGCTGCATTACAATGTCAAAATTCTTTCGGGCATTTTCGTGTGTTGGATTTCTTCTTAGTACGTTTAAATAACATTTAGCTGATTCAAGGGCTTCCTTTTTACTATCATAAAGTACATTTCCAAGCAAAACCCATGCATCGGTGTAGGTTGGATGAATCTGAACCGCTTTTCGTAAATAGTATTCCGATAATTGATAATACTCTTTTTGTAAGTTTTGGGCTTTGGTTATTTTTCCTTCTTCCCAAAGTTTTCCTCCTGCTGAACAATTACTTTTTGCACTGTTTACAGATGTTTTAACGTCGGTTGTGAATAATGTAAAATCATTCTTCCACGCCATATTTCTAGCAATGGTTTTCGTTGGGTAAAAAATCAACATATAAAGTCCTACAATAAGTACTATAGGTTTTAACTTCTCTCGTTTTTCAATAATCAAAAAACCTAAATAAACAATGCCTAAGCACCAAAATACGGAGGCGACAAAAACAAACCTTTCATTCATGAAAGTACCCACCGAAAAAAACAGATTTGACATTAAAACAAATGAAGCTGCAAAACCTATAATTGAAAAACTAATAACACTTCTTCCTCTTCTTAATCCAGAGATAAACGATATGAATAACATAAGTACTAAACCTACTGAAAGCCAAACAAATTCGTTAGAAAAATCGACAACTGGAATATGAAATGGATAATAGTCGAAAGTTAAAGGATGTGGAAAAATTAATAACTTGAAGTAGATAAGCAAGGTGAAAAGTATGGTAGCATATTTTTCATTTCCTTCCAATCCTAAAAAAGGATTATTCATTAGTTCAGAACTAGGGGTTGCATTAAAACCACCAAGAACACTATTTCGGATAATCAAAAAAACTAGCGTGGGTAAAATCAATACTCCTAAGGAGTATGCAATGTGTTTAAAATTTGACTTATTAAAATACCACAAAGCTGCTGGAATAATAAAAACAAAGGCTATGGCATTTTCTTTTGATAATAAGGCAACAAAAAATGAAATAAGCACAACACAAAAATTGATAATTTTATTTGATAAAGGCTTAATTATAAAATAGAAAGCTACTAAGGAAAATAGTAAACTTAAAATTTCATCGCGTCCTTTTATATTTGCGACTACCTCAGTATGAATAGGATGAATTAAAAACAATAATACGGCTATACATGCAATAATTTTTGCCTTGTCAAATTCAAGTTTTTGCTTTAAGAGCGTAAATAAAATTTGAAACAATATCCAACAAAGCAAAGCATATAGAATGATATTTATAAAATGACTGATAAATGGATTCAATCCAAAAAATTCATATTCAATGGCAAATGTTGCCATCGATAAAGGTCGGTATCTTCCTCCGGCAACCAATTCTTTTTGTCTTCCAAAAAAACCTGTAAACGATTCGCTTGTAAAAATATCAGTAATACCTGAAATGCCTTTTTTTGTGAACTCATTTTTAGTGATTACAATGGAATCATCCAAGGCATAATCGTTAACCAGTGTATTTCCATAAATAATAAAAGACAGAAGAAAGAAAACCAGCAAGGCTTGTTTATTTGAAATTCTTTTTAGTATGGAGGGAAGTTTTTTTAGCATAAAAACAAACCTTTATTTAAGTACTTCAAGAACTTCAATATCAAAAATCAGATCGGTATTTGGAGCAATTTGTGGAGGAGCTCCTTCTTCGCCATAAGCTAAATGTGATGGTATTATTAATTGGAACTTTGATCCTTTCCGCATTAATTGTAAGGCTTCTTCCCAACCATCAATTACAGCGCCGGCTCCCACAGGAATTTGAATGGGTTCGAATCGTTTAACTGAAGAATCAAACAACTCACCGTTGGTAAAATATCCCGAATAGTTTACAAAAACCACATTTTCAGGTTCAATTAAGTCTCCTTGTCCTTCTTCAAAAATCACATACTTGAGACCTGATGTTGTTTCAATAATTTGTTTTTCTGAGATATCCCATTTTTCAACTATTGGTGGAGGAACTAAATCAAGCATTTCAACATCAAGGGTAATAGTTGTATTAGGTGGAATGCTATTTCCAAAACCGGCTTTTCCATAGGCAATTTTTGGGGGTATAATAAATCTATATTTACTTCCCTTTTTCATATACGCCAACCCAATATCCCAACCCTCAAAAATCTGCTTAATTCCAACTGTAATTCTTACCGGATCACCATTTTTGTACGATGAGTCAAATATAGTTCCATCGGGCAAATAGCCAGTAAAATGAACATAAGCATTATCACCCAGTTGAGCCAATAGGCCTGAACCTTCTTGAACCACATAATATTGCAATTTTTTATTTCCAGTTTGGGCTTTTAATCCCTCAATATTGAAAGGCTTTACATTGTAGCCTTTGTTTACTTGCACCAAGGCTATTTCAAAAATCAAGGTTGAATTGGCAGGAATATTTTTATATCTTTTATCGCCATAAGCCAAATCAGGAGGAACAATTAGTGTAATTTCGCCACCTGGTTTTATTTTTTTTAATCCCTCTTCCCAACCTTTAATTACCTGCCCTAATCCTAAAGTTATATCAAGAGGCTCCTCATTTAAAGTGCTTGCGAAAACTGAATCATTAGTAAATTTCCCAACATAATGCAACCAAAGCTTATCTCCCAATTTTGGATACTCACCTTTGCCTTCGCTACTAATTTTATATTTTAAACCCGATTGTGTAGTAGAAAAATTATCTGAAATATGTTGACATGAAGCAAATTGAAGAGCAACAAAAAGAAAAATTGCAACTAAGGTTTCAAATTTAAGGCTTCTCATTTTACTATTCAGTTTCAAGCAATTCAATTTCAAATATTAAGGTTGTATATGGTGGTATGGGGCCATTTTGAACACCACCGTAAGCTAAATGTGATGGAATTACCAATTTATATTTACCTCCCACATTCATATATGATAGACCTTCGTCCCATCCTTGAATGACTTCTCCCAATCCATATCTAAAAATATACGGTTTCTCTCTTTCATACGACGAATCGAATATATTCCCATCGATGAAATAACCCATATAATGTACACTTACTTTTTTTCCAGGTTCGGGTTTTTTGCCAGTTCCTTTTCGCAACTCAAGCACATACATTCCACTTGTGGTTGGCTCAATGGTAATATTTGTTTTTTCCAGAAACTCATTAAGCATTCTTTCTTCATACTTTTCTCCAGAAATATAATGCGTTTGTCTTTCTGTTTTAAAGTCTTCATACGACTTAATATCAACCAGCTTTATATAAAAGGTTAACATTGCATCTGAATTAAATCGTTCTGGTAAAGACTCTTTTCGCGATTTTGTATAATAGCTCTTGGCTTTTATTAAAAAAATAGCACTATCACCCTTGTGCATCATCGCTAATGCATCCTCAATACTTCCTCCTTCGTGCGATGGCTTTTTAAGCTGCGTGCGAAACAAGTCTGATTCTTCAATTACATTTCCTGAAGCATCGGTATATTTAAATTTAATGGAAAGCACATCTCCTTCTATCGGTTTTTGATTATCGGTATTTTCAATAATAAATTTAAAACTCAAGCCCGAGTCATCGATTTTAAACTTTGAACCACAACTCACACATATCGAAAAACAAAAAACGGCAATTAATAAATTAAAAATCTTCATTTTAAACACACTATTTACTATATAATTATTGAATCAAAAAATATCTACTAATTTAAAATGCTTGGAAAGCAACCTTATTCCTCCTCTTCAAAAACTCGAGCTTCAGCTTTGAGTAATTCAAGTTCATAAATAACCGATGTAAAGGGTGGAATTATACCAGTTGATGAACCTTTATCGCCCCATGCAAGATCAGAAGGAAGGATAATAATAGCCTTTTCACCTTCACGCATTTTTCCAATGGCATCTTCTAATCCAGGTATTACCTGCATTTCGGTTCCGTAAACAAATTCAAAAGGTTGGTTTCGTTTATTGGTTGAATCAAAGAATTTTCCATTTAGAAATTTACCTTCGTAATTTACAGTGACAATGTCACCTAATTCAACAGGCTTACCGGTTCCTTCGTGAGTTGAAATAAAATACATACCCGATTCTGAAGGCTCCACATCAATTTTTTCCTCTTGAATAAATCTACTTAAAACTAATTTTTCATATTCACCAAAATCTTCAATCCATTTTAAAAATTCTGCTTTATCTTTAGCATACTGACTTTCTGTTCTAATTTCATCCATTCGGATTTCTATTTTCAAGGGATCACCATGTTTAATAAAACGAGGAATATTTGCTTGTAAGGTTTTTTCAAAAAAGTCTTTTGTATCTATTATAAATGACGCACTGTCACCTTCACTTAACATTAAAAAGCACTCATCAATCGATCCATTAAAATCAGGATTTGTTAGTTGAAAAGTTCTATTTCCAGCAAAAAATATGCTATCGGAAACGGTGATGTATTTTACATCAACGGTTACATAATCGGAGGGTGCTGGCGGCTTTATGTTTTCTCCAATTTTTTGTAATTTAAAATAAATTCCAGTTTTTGTTTTAGAGTACCCTGGATGTCTTTCAAAAAGTCCGCAAGAACTAAAGATCACCATACTCAAAATTATCAAAAAAATGTTCTTCATATTTTGAGGCATTTAATAGTTGGTTAATTTAATCAATTCTGTTTGATAAACAATAATTGAACGTGGAGGAATTTTATTGTTATCGCCCAATAAGCCATGTGCCAAATGTGGTGGCATTATAAATCTTCCTTTGTCACCAACGCCCATTAATAATATTGCTTCTTCTAAGCCTGATTCAACACCACCTTGTCCAACTTTGAATTTCATAACTCCTAAGCTATCTGATGTATAACAAAGTGTGCCATCTAATAAATTAATTTGATATTTTAAATGAGCAATTTTCTTTTCTTTAGTTTTTTCGCCATCTTTTTTATCATAAATCTGGTACCACATGCCTGTTTCAGAAACTTTCATATCCCAATTCCGTCGTTTAACATAGCTTTCTATTCTATCTTGATCAAGATCGACCAAACCTTTATTTGCCTGTAATAAATTCTCTTTGTACTGCTTAGGCGTTGCGGTATTTCTATTATTCTTGTTTTGCGAACAAGCAATAGTTACAATTAGCGAAAACAGAATAATTGGAATTAAAATATTACGATTTATTTTGCTTAAGAAATTTCTCATATTTTGGCAGAATTTCTTCAAATTTATTAATTGTTTCTGACAATCCTAATTTACTTTCGCCTCCAGCTGCATTTATGTGGCCTCCTCCATTAAAATTTTCCTTCGATACTATATTTGCTGGAAAACTACCTTTCGATCGGAAAGAACATTTGGTAACTCCCTCTTTTTCAATAAATATGGCTGAAAAAACAACATTGTGAATGGATAAGGGGTAATTTACAAAACCTTCGGTATCACCAGGTTGAAAGTTGTAGTTTTCTAAATCTTTTTTTGAAAGAAAAATATAAGCAGCCTGATATTCTGGAAGTACACGCAAATTTGTATTAATTGCATGGCCAAGTAATCGCAAGCGCGATTCAGAATAATTATTGTAAATCTTATCAGTAATATAATCTTTATCAATTTCTCTTTTAAGTAAATTGCTAACAATTCCAAAGGTAATGGGGTTTGAAGAATTGTAGCTAAATGAGCCAGTGTCGGTCATAATTCCCACAAACAAACATTCGGCGATAGTTTTATTAATGTCTTCAAGCGAAAAAACCGATTCAATAAATTCATAAACCATTTCAGCGGTTGAACTTGCTGAAGTACGGCTGTATATTAATTCAGCTATTTCTTCAGGATTTGGATGATGGTCGATTAAAATTTTTGCTGCCTTAGAATTTATAATTTTATCACCCATATCGGACAAACGACTACGGTGATTAAAATCAAGCATTAAAAACAAATCGGCTTGATCTAAAATCTCAAGGCCTTTTTCCTTATTTAATTCAAAATTTAATATTTCGGCATAAGCATTCATCCAATTTAAATAAACCGGAAGCTGATTGGGGACAACAAAGACCACATTTTTATTTTTATTTTTTAGCAAATGATACAATGCCAACCCTGATCCAATGGCATCGCCATCGGGGTTTTTATGTGATACTATTACAATATTTTTTGCTTGAGAAATATCTTGTTGTGCTTTTTCAACAAACTTTACATCTAATTTTTCCAACACCTTATGAATTTAATTGCTTGCATTTATTATAAACTTCGCAAATATAAGGCATATTTAAAATAATTGTTCAGATAAATTGAAAGGATGCGTTATTATTTCAGTGACATTTGCATACTTACGATGCTATTGATTTGATACAGAAACCATCCGATTAATCCAGAAATTGTAAAATAAAGAAAAACTTGTGCAAAACCAGGATAATAAATATCAATACTTGCAATGAATGATGTTTGAAAATACGAAAAAATATATAACAATTTTATGGCTAACAAACTTGCCAAACCAACGAAAATCCACGATCTTCTTAGATATTTTTTCGCTAATTTATTTTTCACTTCAAGAGCAATAACTTGATTCATTATAACACTAGTTAAATCAAATCTAGAGTTGCCCTTTGAAGCTTTTTGCAATAGTTTTTGTAACTCCTGATCTCTTTCTTCCTTTTTCATCACTTTATATTATTGAAGTTAATTCATGTTTGAGTTCTTTTTGTAATATTCCGTAAAATTGTTTCCGAGCTCTATGCAAAATAACCTTTACGTGATCGGCAGACAATTCCATAATTTCTTCAATTTCTTTTAATGAAAGTTCTTGCAAATAGAACAATTGTAGTATGGAAGCTTCTCTTGCAGTCATTGTTTTTAAAGTTTTATCAATATAAAACTGTTGCTCTTTTGCTTGCATAGATTTAATGGATTCATTTACATTTGAATCTATTACCTCATAAGCAAACTCTTTAGAACGTTCAAATTGTACTTTCTTTTTGCGCAATACTTTTATTCCCTGGTTCACAACAATTCGCATTAACCAAGTAGAAAAAGTTGAATCACCCCTAAATGTCTCAATTTTTTTATAGGCATTAATAAAAGCGTCTTGTACAACATCATCGGCTAAAGTGCTATCACGAACAACACTAAAAGCTACAGAGAATGCTTTACCCTTGTATTTTTCAACAAAATATTCAAAGGCATTAATATCACCCGCTGTAACTTTTTGTATGTAAATTGAATCCATGAATTTCAATTATTGCATCTTTTTCTTTTCAGCCAATTGATTAGCGTATAATACGCTAAGACCACCAAACAGTAAGATACCAATAAAATAAGCAACAACGTCTGGAAATAAATTAAATTTAGTTAAAATGACTGCAAACAACAGACCTATAGAAATGCCTACCATAATCATCCCAAACTTAAAAAACCCTGCTTTTCGATCTTTTTTCTTGTATATTTCAGAAATATCTACCCCTTTTTCAATTAAGGCCATTCGTTCTTTATTTCTTGCCTTTACATTGTAATAAATAGCTAAAACAATAGCCGTAAATAAACCAAGATTGATAATTATTCCTGTTACCATTCCAAAAATTGGAATTAATTGTAAGCTTTCATCCATAATTTTAAAGTTTTAAGTTTAACATGCGATTTTTATATAGTAGATATTAGAAAACAGAATTAGGTAACAAAAAAATCAAATTTTAATTTATTAAATTGAAACAACAAAACAATTAGGTAATTGTATTACATTATTGATAAATTAAATTTGAATTATGGTTAACTATATAATTAAACCTTTTGAACGATTTTTTAAAACCGAATCATCGGGTAGTATATTGCTATTTATTGCAACAATTACAGCATTAATTATTGCTAATAGTCCATTGTTTGAGCTCTATGATTCTATTTTGCATCAACCGCTGAAAATTGGTTTTCAAGACTTTAAACTTGAAAAGCCATTGATCTTATGGATAAATGATGGATTAATGGCCATATTCTTTTTTGTTATTGGCTTAGAAATAAAAAGAGAAATTCTGGTTGGGGAATTAAACAATATTCAAAAAGCATCGCTTCCAATTTTTGGCGCTCTTGGTGGAATGATAATACCTGTGTTGTTGTTTTTAGCCCTTCAATATGGAAAAACCGGCATTGAAGGATGGGGAATTCCAATGGCTACTGATATTGCATTTACTTTAGGAATATTAAAAATATTAGGGAAAAGGATCCCAATTGGCTTAACCATTTTTTTAACTGCTTTTGCAATTGTCGACGACATTGGAGCTGTTTTGGTTATAGCACTGTTTTACAGCGCAAATATTAAATGGGCACTGGTACTAATAGCCTTAGCTCTTTGGCTGATACTTTTTTTATTTGGTTGGTTTAAGATATATAGTAAATACCTATTTTACATTTTTGGTTTTGCCATTTGGGTTTTATTCTTAAAATCTGGTATTCATCCAACCATTGCTGGAATTTTGGTTGCATTTAGCTTTCCAGTTCGAAGAAAAATTAAAACCTATAAGTTTTACAAGGAAGCAAAAGAATCCTTAGAAGAATTTAGATGTAACGAAGATGATATCCCAGAATTTTTAACAGAAAAACAACGTGGTGCTATATTCGATTTAGAAAGCATGATAGATAAAACCATTTCTCCGCTTCAACAATTAGAACACAAATTACATGGATGGGTAGTATATTTTATCATGCCAATTTTTGCTTTTGCCAATGCTGGCGTTCATTTTTCAGGCGAAATTCTCCCTCTTTCGTGGAATATATCGATAAGCATGATACTTGGAAAATCAATTGGGGTAGCACTTTTTGCCTTTCTTGCCATAAAATTAAATCTGGCCAAACTTCCCGAAAATGTAAACTTTTCACAAATTATTGGAGTTGCGTTTCTTGGCGGTTTAGGATTTACAATGGCATTATTTATTTCAGGTTTGGCATATACTGATCCATTATTAATTAATGGCTCAAAAACTGGAATTCTAATTGGTTCTTTGCTTGCTGGATTAATTGGATATTTAATATTACGTTTCTCAACAAAAAAATCGAAATAAATCATCTATTAACAAAAGAAGCAAACAAAATACCAATTCAATAGTTTATAGGTGTATTGTTTTATATTATTGTAGTAAATAGATGATATTATTCACAGAGTATTAATTCAAAATTTATATATTTATCGAAATAAAATTAATTTACGATGGCAGGAACTTTTACTTTTACTATTATCAAGCCGGGTGCCGTAACAAACGAACACATTGGACCTATATTAAATGAAATAAATAAAGGTGGTTTTCATATTTCAGCAATGAAAATGATTAAACTAAGAACTACGCAAGCACAAAACTTTTATGCTATTCATAAAGAGAAAGCATTTTATGATGCTCTAATTAAATTTATGACATCAGGACCAATTGTGGTTGCAATTCTTGAAAAAGAAAATGCCGTAGAAGAATACCGAAAACTTATTGGAAGTACTGATCCTGCCAAAGCAGAAGAAGGAACTATTAGAAAACTATTTGCTCAAAGCATGCAGCAAAATGCGGTTCATGGATCGGATAGTGATTGCAATGCAGCCATTGAAAGTACCTTCTTTTTCTCAAAAAGTGAACGATTTAGCATATTCGACAGAAGAGAATTCTAAGAATCTTTTTTATAAAAAACAAAAGCCATTTTGCAATTGCAAAATGGCTTTTCAATTTTAAGTAAATTCTTACTACATCGAGTGAGCATCAATCTTAATTGAAAACTCATCGTTAATAAATTTATCCTTTAATTCCTTAAAAATAGACTTTGACCCATAATTCACATTCCACTTTGTGCGATCTAAAACAATATCTTCAGACAGAGCGGAAACCATACCTTCATTAACTTTTACATTTGCATTAAATGCAATTTCATGAGTAATATTTTTCATTGTTAAATTGCCGGTAATTTTTTTATTAAATCCATCAACATCCGATTTTTCAACTTTTGTTATCACAAATTTAGCTTCAGGAAATGAATCCACATTAAAGAAATCTGCTGATTTTAAATGACCAATTAATTTAGCATTCATTTCTGCATCTTCTAAATCGATATTAACAATGCTATTCATATCAATAATAACTTGTCCTCCAATCAATTCATCATTTTTAACAATAAATTTACCACCTTCTTTCAATTTAATTATTCCGTTGTGCTCACCACCTGGCTTTGAACCGTTCCAATAAATTTTTGTGGCATGATTGCAAGCGGTTAATTCAATCCCACTTTCCATTTCTACCATTTTATTTTCTGCTGTTGATTCAGTTTTCGACTGCTTGTTTGTTTGATTACAAGAAACAAAAAGTGCAAAAACACCTATTGACAAAACATATAAACTTTTTTTCATTCGTATTCCTCCAATTTTTTAGTTTGTTAGGTAAACCATTCAGTAAATATATTGTTTAGTAGATTGTGTTAAAATGGTATTAATTAATTTACAGAATTCTTTGGGGCACTGTCCAATGCTATTAAGTTAAGGTTTTTTGTTTGAAGCATTGTGTCATTTTTGTTTTGTTCGCTCCTGTTTTAATATGCCTTGAAAAGGTTCTATTTGGTATAATGGTGAGTCCTGTATAAAAAGGGACTAAAATCGGGAAAAGTTAAAAATCAGCATTACCCCAGCGCTAAAGGTAGTATTGATAATAGGCTCATATTTACTGCCTTTTCTAAGGGCTGACTTTAAGTTGTCTGGCACAATTGCTTGAGGAATTCCACCAAAGTAATGCAGATAATTGCTAACAGATTTCACAAGTTATTCTCTGGTTTGATCATTACTTTTCTTCTCCATAAGTAATAGGAGTTTGCTGGGAGGATGCCCACAAAAAATTCAAGGGGCTGAATTTCTCCCGTTTGCTTATATACAATATGAAATCACAGCTTAAGTAAATTAGAAATCAGCCGCCGTAGCACGACTCTTTTTTTTTGAAGAAATAATTTTATTGAGATGGAAAAACAGAAGTAGTAAAATTCAAATAAAAAATAACTTTTAATCTATTAATTGTACAGTATTAAAGGCTTTTAAGGCTTTATGTACTGTAATAGCAAATTAATTTCTGTTAGTTAATATCTGCCTGAACCAGTTGGCAAGGCAGCAATAATTTTTCCTTGTGAACTATTACTCACAGCCTGCCCATATTCCCTCGGGGAACATTTTGAAAATAAATTATGGCTGTGAGTAAAAATTAATTTGCGGACTTTCAAATACAAATCAAGTTTGCAATCGCACCGTTTTACAGTTTTACTATTTTTTTATAGGTTTTGTTACCCAATGTAGTTTCCAATTAATTCTTTTGTAACTATTTAATGTTGATGTTTCCCTTTAACTATACGCCATTGGAATAACAAAAATCATCCTATTGCTCAATCCACATTTATCATTAGTACATGTCTAATCTCTTATACACCTAACCGAGTATCCATGGCTCTTAGTATAATTGTACCAAAACGTACTGGCATATATATAATTAACAGATAGTACCCATGCATTGGCATCATCAAACTGAGTTGAAGACCACCAACGACCTCCATCTCCCAAACTATGAAACAAATCACTGCGACAGCCTCCAGGTAACGCTGTAAAACCGCTACTATTATTTGCACCTTCGTTCGGACTATTCCAATGAGAAGTTCCACTTTCTTTTAGCTTACCTCCTGCAACTTCTTCCCCACCAAGAAAATCAACTAGGGCAATCCATTCTTCATCTGTTGGAATGTGCCAACCTTTAGGGCATAATTTATTTGTATTCACTGCATGCCAGTTATAAAGGGCTCCATAAGTGTCGCTATACATTGCCTTATTGTTATCAAACCAACAAAAAGCTGATGTTGAGAGGGTATTCCATGCAATATCATTTTCTTCCAATGGAATAGAAGTACCATCATTATTTTTGGTTGTTTTTAGGTTTTCTCCCATCCATAATTGATTTCCTATTTTAACTATTGAATAAGTATTACCTTCAATATCCACTAGAACAGAGCTTAGAGTAATAAAAAAACTTGTTATCTTACCTGTTGGATTGTGGATGACTTTTATATCGGTTGATTCAGAAAGAATCGAACCATTTTCCGGTGAAGTGCTTATATCTCTGTTTTCAAAATCAGAATAAATAATATTTTCTGTTTGCCCATTATCAAATGCGAGAGTTATCACAAGCCCTGAAAGGTCTAATACTTCAGACATATAGTATTCTACCTTAATTGGAGGTGTTTTCACTGAAATACTACTTAACTCTATTGGTTTAGGATCATCATTTTCGCATGACATTAATATAAATAGAATTCCTATGACTAAAAAAGTAGGGTTAAATTTTTTCTCTCTCATTTGTCTGAGTATTAATTAGTATTCATACATTAATTATGCGCTGAATTGGGTAACGGTTTGAATAAACGCAGTAAGGGTTTTAAATACTAAAACTTTCTGTTAACACTAACTTAGTTTAATGAACCTAACTTTGAGTTTAGCAATTTGCCCTTATTGCGTTTATTTTGAGTTCCCCAACGTACTCCTTTCATCCATTCTTATTCTTTCATTATACGTTTTATTAATTTTCCTTTATTAGTTTCAATATTCAGAATATAAACACCTGTTTTAACTTCATATAAACTCAATTCATTTAAAGGTTTATTAACTTCAATAATTTTAGAACCTAATATATTAAATAAACAAATTGATAAAATCTGTATATCATTGTTTACTTCAAAAAACAAAATATCACTTGCTGGATTTGGGTAAATACTGACAAGTTTTGTTAGTTCATTTTCAGAATTTGGTAAAACAACAGTTTGCGTTAAAGGTGTTGTAAATTCTAATGTCGCAGTATCCGTTAGTGAATAATAATCACAAGTTTCCTGTGAAATAGAATTGTAAATTTCTACGTTTAAAGTATAATTATTACTGCCAGGGTCGATAGGAATTTGTATAATTCTATCATCGCATATTACAACTGTTGCTTCTGTAAACCAATAACATACAGATAAGTTAATGGTATCGTCAACAACACTATATGTATGGCTTAAATAACCTATTTCATATCCTTCACAGACTTCTAATGTAACATCGATTGCTTCTATATCAGATGGTGTTACACTTACATTCTCTATTGTTTGACCATTTATCATCATTAAAAACAATGAAAATAAACTCGTTAAAAATATTTTTTTCATGATAATATAATTTAAAAAGTTAATTAAAACTGTGAGTTGTACAATCAACTCACAGTTTTTCTAAAATTTTAATCTTTTAATAATGTTTTAGCATCAACTATTTGACCATCGCAAACTAATGCAACTGTGTAAAATCCAAATTGATAACTTGAAATATCAATTGTGGTTTCAAATATTGATGTATCTAAAATATAATTATTTGATGTACCAGTATTTGTGCCTATTACCATTAAATAGGCAGAAGTGGCATCTTGTGCTTTATAATTAATCGTTACTTGATTTGATGCTGGATTTGGAACTAAAGGTTCCAATGAATACGGATTTACTTTTACTTCTATCTCATCATAATCTTTATAGCCATCAGTATCGGCAATAACTTCTAATTTATACTTTTTGGTTATGTTTGGTGAAACGGTTAAATCTTTTCCGGTATAAATTAAATTACCTTCCAAGTCATACCAGTTGTAAATAGCGGCTTCACTGATTTCTTCAGCACTTATTGTAATACTTTCATTTTTATCAATTTCTTTATCTTCGCCTGCATCTGCATCAAAGATTGGTCTTGGTTTTTTTCTAATGATAAATGTTTCACCACCAATTACTTCACCGGTAGAAGCGTCTTTTTGAATTACATGATAAGTATATTCTGTTTTATCAGTAATTTCTTTTGTTAAAAAATTAAAATCTAAAGTCAATAATCCCATTTCGTTGGGTTCAAACTGAATATTATCAAGAATTACGTTATTACCTTTAACTAATTTTTTATTTTCTTCATAAGTGGGATCTATTAATTGGGCTTGTTTTCCACCATGTTCCCAAGCATTGAAAAGAATGTCATCCATTTTTATTGAAACTTCTGCTTCGTCAAAAAGTGCTTTTCCTTGTTCGTTGGTTGCTTTTTGAAGTTCAATAAAAAAAGTTCTTGCTGTATTTGAAATATTTGAAACAAATACAGATGCCGTTGTTTCAGTTTCAAGGTCAACGATTGTTAGATTCTTCCAAGCCAAATTATTATTATTTCTAACCATTATATTTGGATTTTCAGTCATAGGTGAAGCCAAAGGATCGTCAGTTGCGTCAATTCTTGACAGTAAACAAAAATGATGAGGGTTATCATTGTCAGAATAATCATCAGGATTTGGAACAACCCAAGGTAATTCAATAATTACTTCTTGTCCAGGTTCTATTACTGGTATTGTTGCAATATATGGTAATTCACCACCCAAAGGGTCTCCATCATCATTTGTTAAAGTACCGTCCCAATTATCTGACCAAGCCAGAGCAGTATTGGCTTTTGCCCAATTTAATGTAAGTGTTTCATCTCCATTTGAAGCAACACAACTTTTATTAATGACTCTTACATATATATAATTGGGACTTTCATCACTTTTATATTCAGGGTTTTGGTGCTCTAATCCGTTATCATTTGTGTTTCTTACCCAAATATCTTCACTTGTCCACATATTATCTGTGGTTGGATTAGGTTCTAAACCCATATCATCTGGTCTGTCTTTTACATACAAATCTAATGTAGGCGAGTTCATTTCTTGTGCTAATTGGACTGCCGCAAAAGCATCAACTAACCCATATCCCATTTCTTCGTTCCATGTACCGTTTGGTCTTTCAGAAGTATTATCATAACTATAACCGCCAACCTTTTGTGCTGTACTTTCAATAATGTCTCTTACTTGTTCTCCACTTAAACAAGGGTTTACAGATAAAACTAATCCGGCAAGACCTGCAGCGTGAGGACAAGCAGATGATGTACCATTGAATTTAGAAAAATAATCTAAATAACTTGAATAATTAGGATTGGTTTCATACATTGGATTGTACCCATTATTCCCTTGTCTGTCAGTTGTAGGTATTAAAACACCTGGGGCAATTATATCCAATTCAAGCCCGAAAGAACTTCCCCAATTTGTTTCCCCGTCACAAGATGCTGGGTTTTTTCTTTCACCACAAGGCGACATTGCACCAACAGCCAATATATCTTCATTTGAATTTGCTGGATAATTAACACTGCTATTTGAATTACCCGAAGAGAAAATAATTATTGTTCCTAAACCATTTCTTCCATTTAAAAGGGCGTTTTCTATAGCATTATCTATAACTTCAAATTGGACACCAGAACGCCAAGAGTTGCTAATAATATCAGCACCATTATCAACAGCCCAATTAATTCCATCTGCTCTTCTTATCCTACTATTTGCAGTTCCAGAAAGGCTATTACTTATTGACATTATTCTACATAATGGAGAAATTCCTGTAACACCTTCATTGTTATCTTTATCTGCACCTATAATTCCTGCACAAGCAGTCCCGTGACTTCCTAAAACTAAACTAGGGGACGATAAACTTTCTGTATCAAAACTTAGAGGGTGTAGATTATTAATGTCTGGGTGGTCAAATTCTATTCCATGATCGAGAACAGCAATTGTAATATTATTATCTCCTTCTGTAATATTCCATGCATCACACATGTTAATATCTAATCCAACTGTTCCACCATTTTGTCCTGTATTATTTAATCCCCATTGATCTGCAAAAAATGGGTCGCTACTACATAGTAAATCATTATATGTTAGTAAATCAGGGACAGATGCAGAAAACAAGCCTGTCTCAAAAAAATAATTTGCAATTTCGAGTGAATTTTCTATAGTTGTTTTTGTGCATTTTAGAGTATACCAAAGAGGCATAAATTGATTTTGTTCAACTATAACAACATTTTTGTTATTAGCAATAGTTTGTAATGTAGCTAAGTCAGCATTTTGTTTCAATTTAACGTAAAAGAAACTTGAAAGACCAATTCTTTCACCATTTTCTACACTCGTAAAACTTGGTAAAACAACATCAATTTTATCATTATTTCTGAGAATATTTATTTTTTGATAATATTCTGTATTAGATGGTTCAATTTCAAATTCTAACTCCGACCACTTGTTTATAATACCATTTATTGATACATTCTCTGCTTCAAGTTCAAACTGTTTAAAATTCAAATCGTTTATAGAAGTTTTTTGAAAATTATTTTCAGCACTTATGTATAAGAATTTTTTATCTAAATTTAGATATATTTTATTTCCTTTGTAGTAGTAATAATCACTTTGAGCAAAAGATATCAAAGGAAGTATTAAAAGGAATAAGACTAGTATTTTTATTTTCATTGTTTTATGGTTTAAAATTACTAAATGTTTTTCACTTCTCTAATTTCACTTTTAATTATGGCGGGTAGAGATGTAAAATATCTAGTAACTTAATCCAAATATTTCGTTTTCTGTTTCTGTATTTGTAACCGTTTTCCATTTTTGGTATGTTGGGTAACGATTTGTATATATTCGCATAAGGTGTCAATATATTTCATTATTAGCTATATATCTACAACTAATTATTTTGTTAAACGATTAACAAACGACTCGTTAATCGAATAAATTTCAACTTTACAATATAAAAATACAATTTTTTTACAGAAACAAAACATAAAAACATAAATATGTCATTATGTTTACACTGTTATAAAATATATTCTCCCCTTTTATCAATAGTTTAATGCTATTTAGGTGGATTAATTCTTTCTTATATTAAAACTTCTAACTATCGTTTAATTCAGATTATAAGCGGGTAATGCCGCAACAAAGTTTTTGTAAAATAATTTTATCCTCCCCAGCCCTCCTTAGTAAGGAGGCCTGTCTGCCGATAGGCAGGGAGTTAGTGAGTACTTTCAATGAAACTTGTGTGGTTAAAAATTGAAGCAAATTTTAAAATTTTATTCAATGTAGTTACTCACTTCGTTCACGAGAATGCTTTATTATTCGCAAGTGCTCATGAGCTTGCAAACAAGGTTTGCTAAGTTCCACCCTTTTTTAAGGGAGGTTCGGAGGGTTACTTTTTTATCATATAATGGAGTTAAGTCGTCATATAAAATGTTTACAGATTATACAATAGTTTCAATCGAAGCACTCTCCATTGCTTACAGATGAGATTCCGACATTAGTTGGGAGAGGGGAAGAACTAAAGTTGTAAAGTGGAACTAAATAACTCCACAATTACATTAAGCACATATTTGTAAGCATTCTGCCAATTTTGCTTGTATGAATGCTTTAATTTCTTTTTCTGGTTATCGACAACTTTAATTGAAAGAGAAACCAAATTTAGCATTAATACATGAGGGTAAAACTATTGAAAAATTTCAATCGCTTTTCTGTAAGCAAAATGCTCAATTTTCATTTTAGCTTTTTAAAAGCCTCTTCAACTCTCCACCTTTTATTAAAGAGCTAGTTAATGTGTTTGGCTATATGCTTTTGTTGATTGATCAATGAGGAAACAAGAATTTATGTTTCGTCAGTTTTAATTTGATCTTTGTGACTCGGATTTTTGTTGGATAAGCTTTCATATTGTTCTTAACGGCATTTTCTTTTGGAGACGTGTTCCAATTGCAGATAAAGTCTATATTATCATTGCCAAGGACTTTTCGAGCAAAAATAGTTTTACTAAAACTTGCATACCGAATTTGATATTATTACTTAGTTTTACCCATTAAGTTTTGTTTGCCGATTTTTTGCGGTCTTATACCGAATAATAATACCATACTCTGGGAAAGAAAATTAGTTTTGAACATGATTTTTTTTTATGCTGTTAACATAGAAGTTAAATACAAAACAAAAGCAACAAAAATGAGTTATATCATTTAATTTAAGTGAAATGAAAATGTTAGCAATTATATTATTCCTAAGCTTCATTCTTTGTATTGATATTTATTCCTTTTTTGGATTAAAATCATTTTTTGCCGACCATCTAACTGTTTTTTACATAGTTTATTTCGCCAGTGTGATATTAGGAATCATTGGTATTGTTACTATGTTTAAAATGTTTGGCACAGGTGTATTAAACCAAACTGTAATACAAAATGGAATTATTGGCTTAGCCTTTAGTATTATCGTTGCAAAACTGTTTTTTACTTCATTTTTTTTGGTTGAAGATATCATGCGCGGATTTCTTTGGCTTTTCCAATCGGCGGTTCATTTTCGTTTGGCAGAGTTTATTTCACGATCCTATGTTTGGGGATTGGCCTCTTTAATTGTAGGATTAACTTTTATGTTCTTACTGAATTTTGGGGTTTGGTTTGGTAAATATCACTACAAAGTGCATCATAAAGTTTTGGAATTTGAAAATTTGCCTGCCGCTTTCGATGGTTTTAAAATCGCCCAATTATCTGACCAACACTTAGGTACTTTTGATAGAAAAAATAAAGTCCAACAGGGCTTAGATATTTTAAAAAACCAAAAGGCCGATTTATTAGTTTTTACTGGAGATATGGTGAACAATAAGGCCGAGGAAGCATTGCCCTATATTGAAATGTTTAAAGAGCTTGAAGCTCCCTATGGAAAATATACCATTTGGGGAAATCATGATTATGGAGATTATGTGCGCTGGAAAAATGACGACGAAAAGGATAATAATTTAGCTAAACTAGAGCAATTAGAAAAGCAAATGGGCTTGGAGTGGCTAAACAATAGGAATGTACCACTAACAAAAGATGGAGATACTATTTATTTGGCAGGTGTTGAGAATTGGGGTTTGCGGCCATTTCCTCAGTATGGTAAATTTGAGGAAGCAATTAGGGGGTTAAATTCTGATGATTTTATCGTGTTACTTTCTCATGATCCTACCCATTGGAGCGAAGTGGTTAACAAAGCAGAAACAAAGGTTGAACTTACATTAAGTGGACATACGCATGGCATGCAATTTGGATTTGAAATTGGTAAATATCGTTGGAGTCCGGTAAAATATAAATATAAAAACTGGGCCGATTTTCATGAATTTAATAAACGGTTTTTATACGTAAATAGGGGTTTTGGTCATATTGGCTATCCGGGTAGAGTTGGTATTCGGCCCGAAATTACTGTAATTGAATTGCGAAGAAAGTTAAATTAATTTTTTAAGCTTGCTTTAAAGGCAAAGTAAAGAAAAAAGTGGAGCCTTTATTTTTTTTAGACTCAAACCAAATTTCACCCTGTAACATTTCAACAAAGGCTTTGCAAATTGAAAGTCCTAAACCTGATCCGCCGTAATTGCTTGTAATAGAGTCTCGGACTTGATTAAACCTTTTAAATACATGTTCGTGGAATTCTTCTGGAATACCTATTCCTGTATCCGTAATCCTTACATGAAGCATATCAATATCTTTTTTGCAGCTGAGATTAATAGAACCTCCTTTTTTGGTGAATTTTAGCGAATTTTTAATGAGGTTTGTGAGTATTTGTTTTAATTTCAGATAATCAGTTTTAATAGTAAATTCATTATCAAGTAATAGGTTAATATTCAAATCAACACCGTTGATTTCAGCTTCTAGCGAAAAAAAATCTTTCAAATCATTAATAACTTTATTTACATAAACAGGTTCTATAAAAACCGTCATTTGGCCTGCTTCAACTTTTGAAATGTCAACTAAATCGTTAATAATACCCAGCATTTGCCTTCCACTTTGATTAATAATCTGCAGAAACTTTTCCTGTTTTTCGCCTTCAATATTAGGTTCTCGAAGTAATTGAGCAAAACCTAAAATTCCGTTCATTGGGGTTCTAATTTCGTGACTCATATTTGCTAAAAAAGCGGATTTTAGCCGATCGCTTTCTTCAGCTTTTTCTTTGGCAATGTTCAATTCTACTTTTTGCTCTTTTAATATTGAGTTTAATGTTTTTAGATTGATGTTTTTTTGTTTTAATTTATTTTTAGTTTTTTCTAGTTCTATATTTTTTTCAAGAATTTCTTGTTCATATAATACTCTGCCGGATATATCTCTCACATAGGCTTGAAGCAAATTATTATATATTTTTTTTGTTTTCATTTCAATAGGAACAAAAGTTCCATCTTTTCTCTTTAACATGCGAACTTTTCGAATGGTTTTCCCATCAAATACTAAATCGTATCGGAGTGGATATTTTTCAAGTTCACCTTCGGCAAATAAATGTGAAATGTTATGGTTAAGAATTTCATCTAATGTGTATCCTGAAATTTTTGCAATGCTTTTATTCGCATTAATAACTAATCCTTTATTATTCCCAATTAGAACCCCATCCACAGCATCGTCAAATAATATTTTATAGTTTTCGTTGCTAATTTTTAATTTTTCTTCGTTAATTTTTTTAAATGAAATATCGCGCAATACACAATGAAAAAAGAATCTGTTTTGGAAATCTATTTTTGTTAACAGTACTTCGGCATCGAAAAGTTCGCCATCAGCTCGTTTATGTACCCATTCAAAGCGATGGCTTCCATTCTGAAAGGCAATTTCCATCATTTCTTCAGATTTTGTGATAGAAAGGGCATTGTTTGGCTGGAATTCGGGTGATAATATGGATGGGTATGTATTAAACACCTCTTGTCTTGTTTTAAAGCGCAACATTTTTAGTGCGGCTTTATTGCAATCAATAAAGCGGTTATTTTCAATTATCAAAGTAGCATCGGCGTAATGTTCAAAAAGCTTTCTAAAATGTTCTTCGCTATTTTTAATTCGACTATAATTTTCATTTTTTTCATCAACCAACTCTATATTTTTAGCTAAGTTATTTAGCAGATCATTTAATTTGCTCAAATTATGTTGTGATTCTTCATCACTGCAGTTAATTAAATTGGCAACATTATTAATGTCTCTTAATTCTTTTAATAGTTTTGTTGAACTCATAAATACTTTTGTTATAAAATCACAAAAAACAGTAGTTTTATCCTTTGATAAAAAATTAGGTGACTTGGATAATAGTTATTGACGAATGGTTTAAATTTACACAAATATAAAGCTATACCTACGGGTTGAAGTATGATGCACGTCATAAATAAAACTTAAATAGGTTGAATGAAAGCCTTATTTTTATCAATTTTGATAATTAAATATTTAGAATGCCTACAGTACTTGATGAAAATATAACCTATTTAAAAGGGGTTGGTCCGAATAAAGCCAATGTTTTAGCCAGTGAGTTAAATATAAAAACCTATGGCGATTTATTGTTTCATTTCCCCTATAAATATGTTGACCGAACAAAGTTTTATAAGCTTAATGAGTTAAACCCTCAAATGAATTTTGTGCAGGTTAAAGGAAAAATTTCGAGTTATGAAATGGTTGGCGAAAAAAGGAAACAGCGTTTGGTTGTTAAATTTTTTGACGAAACGGGTTCAGTAAAGCTTATTTGGTTTAAGGGTGCCAAATGGATTGCAGAGAAATTAAAAATTAATAGCGATTATATAATTTTTGGAAAACCCACTTTATTTAATCAAGAGATAAATTTTACACATCCCGACTTGGAAGAAGCTCAAGCGCATGAAAATAAAATGAGCTTTAATTTACAGGCTTACTATCCTACCACAGAGCACATGAAAAACAAGTTTTTAAACTCAAAAGCTATTCATACCATGATATTGAGTTTAATGCCAAAAGTGGTTGCAAACATTCGGGAGACTTTACCTGCTTACCTTATAAAACAATATAAATTATTATATTTAAACGAGGCTATTGAAAATATTCATCTTCCAAAAAGCAATGATTTGTTGCAAAAGGCACAGTTTCGCCTAAAATTTGAAGAGTTATTTTATGTTCAACTAAAAATATTCAGATTAAAAACTTATCAAAGCACCCATTATAAAGGATTTAGATTTGAAAAGGTTGGTGAATATTTTAATAATTTTTATACTAAGCAATTGCCCTTTGAACTTACTGGAGCGCAAAAGAAAGTAATAAAAGAAATTAGGCGCGATACTAATACAGGTTCGCAAATGAATCGTTTGCTTCAAGGCGATGTGGGCAGCGGCAAAACTTTAGTGGCTCTGATGTCGATGCTTCTTGCCATTGATAATGGATTCCAAACTTGCTTAATGGCTCCCACCGAGATTTTGGCTAATCAGCACTTTAAATCAATTCAAGAATTGGTGGAACCTTTAGGTGTTACTGTAGGATTATTAACCGGTTCAAAAAAACAAAAGGAACGGCGTATTTTGCATGAAGACTTACTTAATGGTAATTTAAAGATTTTGATAGGAACTCATGCTCTTATTGAAGATATGGTAAAATTTGCAAATTTAGGCTTTGTAGTTATCGATGAACAACATCGGTTTGGCGTGGCGCAACGTGCCAAACTTTGGAAAAAAAACATACATCCTCCACACGTGCTGGTAATGACAGCTACACCAATTCCCCGTACTTTAGCAATGACCTTGTATGGCGATTTGGATGTGTCGGTTATTGATGAATTACCACCAGGCAGAAAACCTGTTACAACGGTTCATTATTACGATTCAAAGCGCTTGCGTGTTTTTGGCTTTATTAAAGAACAAATAAAATTAGGCAGGCAAGTGTATATTGTGTATCCGCTTATTAAGGAATCGGAAAAAATGGATTATAAAGATTTGGAAGATGGTTTGGAAAGCATTTCAAGGGCATTCCCCATACCCGAATATTCAATAAGTGTAGTTCATGGTAAAATGAAACCTGCCGAAAAAGACAAGGCTATGGAGTTGTTTGTACGAAAACAAACACAAATAATGGTTGCAACAACTGTGATAGAGGTGGGCGTTAATATTCCCAATGCATCGGTTATGATTGTGGAAAGTGCCGAAAGGTTTGGTTTGTCGCAACTCCATCAATTGCGTGGTAGAGTGGGGCGAGGGGCCGATCAATCGTATTGTATTTTAATGACTGGAAATAAGCTGACTGATGTTGGAAGAAAAAGAATAGAAACCATGGTTCGCACCAACGATGGTTTTGAAATATCGGAAGTTGACTTGAAACTGCGTGGACCTGGTGACATTGAAGGTACCCAACAAAGTGGAATACCGCTTGATTTTAAAATTGCCAACTTAGCAAAAGACACCCAAATTTTAAGCTTTGCACGACAAATTGCTGAGCAAATAATTGAAAAAGATCCAAAGCTTGAGCATTCAGACAATGCCATATTAAAAAGGCAAATGGAACTCAAGTGGAAATATGAATTTAATTGGAGTCAAATAAGTTAAGTTTTTCTTGTTTATTAAATAGTTTACACAGCCGTTATTTCAATCGTGTGCGAAATTATCATGCTTTAATAAATTACTGTTCGCAAACTATAATAGTGATACTGAGAGTACTTTTATTGTGCAAACGATTTCATAAATTGCCATTTTTTCTAGTGTTTTTAACCTGCTCCATAGCATATTGTTTTGATCTTTGTGCTAATTTCGCCGTTAATAAATATTAAAAACTATGAGTGAAATTTTGGAGAAAGAAGTGAAGGAGAAAGGAAAAATGCCCATAGAAAGTAAGGGTAAAAACTCAAAAAACACTTCGTCAACGGTTCGTCTTACTGGAACAATTATCGACACCATAATTGAGTGGGAGGATTCTCCTGAATCTGATGATTTTTGGGCTTAAATATTGGGTCTTTAATTTTACTTTTTTGCAACAATTAAAAGTATTTTAATAAAATATTTTTCTCACTCGATTGTTTTTAAGCTTAAAAATTCATCTTCTTAAGGTTTAATAGCATATTTTAATTCAACAATAATTCATAAATTATTATTATATGTTATGTCATTGTATGGGTCTATTTCTATTATGTATTTGATACACTAGCTGTTGTGTTTTTGTGAATGTAATCGAATCCGCTTATTTATACTTATCCTAAATAACAATTCTGCTTTAAAAAAGCATGTATCCTTTTCCGATTATTTCTCAAAGGTTTTACTTTTGCTGCAAACAAATAATTAATGAGTCAAGCAACTATTTCTCATCAGGGTATTATTGAATCGGTGACACCTGAGAACATAAAAGTTCGGATCATGAATGTTTCGGCTTGCGCAGCGTGTCATGTAAAAGGAGCTTGCAGTGCTTCGGATACGCAAGAGAAAATAATTGATGCCCTTCCTAACGGAAATATTTATAAATCGGGTGACCTTGTTACATTGCTAGTCAAGGAATCGATGGGGTTTAAAGCTTTGTTTTTAGGCTATCTTTTACCCTTTTTATTGGTGGTTGTTGTATTAATTATTGGAACATTTTTAGAACTAAGAGAGTTGATTGCAGGATTACTTTCACTTTCAATATTAATTCCCTATTATGTTTTCTTATTCTTTTTTAAAGATCAGATAAAAAAATCATTCGTATTTGAAATAAAACAATAAATAACTAACAACATGAGTATTACAATTATTTATACCATTATTTCACTAAGTGCACTCGGTGTAACAGCCGCAATAATTTTATATTTTGTTGCACAAAAGTTTAAGGTGGTTGAAGATCCTCGTATTGATCAGGTGGAAGAAATGTTGCCTGGCGCAAACTGTGGGGGCTGTGGATTCCCTGGTTGTAGAGGGTTTGCTGACGCTTTGGTAAAAGCCGATGACATTTCTAATTACAATTGTCCGGTTTCCGATGCTCAAGCCATGGTTGATATTGCCGGAGTGCTGGGCCATGAAGCTACTGCTGCTGATCCAAAAATTGCCGTAGTACGTTGTAATGGCACTTGCGACAATAGAAAATCAGTTAATAATTACGATGGTGCAAAAACGTGTTCCATTGAAGCAGCACTTTACGCAGGCGATACGGGCTGTAGCTTTGGTTGCTTTGGTCATGGAGATTGTGTGGATGCTTGCACCTTTGATGCCATGTATATGGATAGTAAAACTGGGTTGCCAGTAATTATTGATGATAAATGTGTGGCTTGTGGAGCTTGTGTAAAAGCTTGTCCAAAAAACATTATAGAGCTTAGAAATAAAGGAAAAAAAGACCGACGAATATTTGTGTCGTGCGTTAATGAAGACAAAGGTGGACCTGCTAAAAAGGCGTGTTCGGTTGCTTGTATTGGATGCGGAAAATGCGTAAAAGTTTGCCCTTTTGATGCAATTACTATTGAAAATAATCTAGCATACATTGATTATAACAAGTGTAAATTGTGTCGTAAATGTGTTGTTGAGTGTCCAACCAATGCTATTCATGAGTTAAACTTTCCTCCACGAAAGCCAGTTGCTGAAAAAACAGAAGCTGTAATAAAAGAGAACTCAACTGAAAATAAAGATTAATTTAATAGGAGATAACATGCTAAAAACATTCAAAAAAGGTGGCGTTCATCCGGCTGAAAATAAATTATCGGCCAATGCTCCTATTGTGACCGCTGAAATACCAAAAACTGCTACCATTCCTTTGGGACAGCATATTGGAGCACCTGCAAGCCCAATTGTAAAAAAAGGCGATCAGGTAAAAGTAGGACAAGTTATTGCCCAAAGTAGTGGCTTTGTTTCAGCAAATATTCATTCTTCGGTTTCGGGAACGGTAGCCAAAATTGATGATATAATTGATGCCACAGGTTTTAAAAAGCCTTGTATTATTATTACAGTGGAAGGAGATGAATGGTTAGAAGAAATAAATCGTTCAAGCGATATTGATAAAAACCTGAATCACAAATCAGCGGACATTATTAATAAAGTAAAGGAAGCCGGTATTGTAGGTCTGGGTGGAGCAACCTTCCCATCGCACATTAAATTATCGGTTCCTCCTGGAAAAACTGCTGAGGTTCTTTTAATTAATGGTGTGGAATGTGAACCCTATTTAACGGCCGATCATCGTTTAATGCTTGAAAAAGGCGAAGAGATGATTATTGGAACTAAACTTCTGATGATTGCTCTTGGAGTTAGCAAAGGTGCCATTGGTATTGAAAACAATAAACCAGACGCTATTAAACACTTGCAAGAAATTGTTAAAAATTACGAAGGAATTGAGGTAGTTCCGTTAAAAGTTAAATACCCACAAGGAGGCGAAAAACAATTAATTAAAGCTGTAATTAATCGTGAAGTTCCTTCAGGAACTTTACCTATTGAAGTAGGAGCAGTGGTGCACAATGTAGGTACTGCCTTTGCTGTTTACGAGGCTGTGCAAAAAAACAAACCTTTACTCGAAAGGGTAGTTACGGTAACCGGAAAATCAGTTTCAAATCCATCAAACTTTATGGTTCGTATTGGTACGCCAACTACTCAGCTAATTGAAGCAGCTGGGGGCTTACCTCAAGATACTGGCAAAGTAGTAAGTGGTGGACCAATGATGGGAAAGGCTCTTAGTAATTTAGGGGTGCCAATTACCAAAGGTTCTTCAGGAGTATTGCTTTTTAAGAAAGATGAAGCAAGCCGTCGATTAATTCAACCTTGTATTCGTTGTGCAAAATGTGTAACTGTTTGTCCAATGGGCTTAGAACCTTATTTGCTTATGAATCAAACTGAAATGCAAAACTGGGAAGAGGTTGAAAACAACCGAACTATGGATTGCATTGAATGTGGATCGTGTATGTATACTTGTCCTGCTGACAGGCCATTGCTTGATTACATTCGTTTGGGAAAATCAACAGTTGGTAATATAATAAGATCAAGAAAACAATAATGGATAAATTAATTAATGTATCTCCCTCCCCACACGTAGCAGGAGATTATTCCGTAAAAAAGATAATGTATGGCGTGGTGCTGGCCTTGTTGCCTGCCCTTGCTGCATCTATCTATTATTTTGGTATGGGGGCCATTGTAGTTACTTTAGTCGCCATTGCAAGTTGTGTTATTTTTGAATATCTAATTCAGAAATTCATTATAAAAACAAAACCTACCATTTCCGATGGTTCAGCAATATTAACAGGTTTGTTATTAGCTTTTAACGTACCAAGTAACTTACCTATTTGGATAATTGTTATTGGAGCATTAGTTTCCATAGGAATTGGAAAAATGTCGTTTGGAGGTTTAGGGCAAAACCCTTTTAATCCTGCATTGGTAGGACGTGTATTTTTATTAATATCGTTTCCCGTGCAAATGACAAGCTGGCCTATTCCAAAAGGATTTAATACGGGTTATGCCGATGCTGTAACTGGAGCAACGCCTTTAGCTTTAATGAAAGAAGGTTTAGGAAATAATGAAACTGTTTCAAACATAATGAATTCAATACCCGATCACATGCAACTGTTTTATGGTTCGATGGGAGGAAGTATGGGTGAAGTTTGCGCATTAGCCTTAGTACTTGGATTTGCATACATGCTTATTCGTAAAATAATTACTTGGCATATTCCTGTATTTTTGGTTGGAACGGTATTCGCTTTTACAGGAATTTTACACCTAGTAAATCCTGAGCAATTTGCCGATCCACTTTTTCATATCTTAACCGGAGGTGTTTTATTAGGAGCAGTTTTTATGGCCACCGACATGGTTACATCACCCATGACACCCAAAGGAATGGCGGTGTTTGCAATTGGGATTGGTGTTATTACCGTGCTAATAAGAACTTTTGGAGCTTATCCTGAAGGAATTTCATTTGCCATATTAATAATGAATGCATGTGTACCGATAATTAATCGATACATGAAACCTAAACGATTTGGAGAGGAGGTTAAAAATGGGAAGTAAAAAAGAATCAACATTTATAAATATGGTAATTGCGCTGTTCATAGTAACAGGAATTGCATCTACCACACTTGGATTTGTTTACGAATTCACTAAAGAACCCATTGCTCTTGCTAAGTTGAATAAAAAACTAGATGCAATTAAAGCAGTTGTTCCAACTTTCGATAACAATCCTGATTCTGTTAAATTCGAAATTCCAGTTGAAGGTGGCGATCCAGTAATGGCTTATCCTGCCAAATTGGGTGATAAATTAGTCGGAACAGCTATTGAATCGTATACAATGAAAGGTTTTAGTGGACTTATTAAAATTATGGTCGGTTTAAAACCAGATGGAACAATTAACAATATTTCAGTTCTTGAACACAAGGAAACTCCAGGTTTAGGAACGCATATGAAAGATGATTGGTTTTCGGGTCAATTTATTGATAAAAACCCAGCATCCTTTAAAGTTAAGGTTAAAAAAGATGGGGGCGATGTGGATGCGATAACGGCTGCAACCATTAGTAGTAGAGCTTATTGCGATGCGCTAACCAGAGCTTACAATGCATTTATGAATCAACCCAAAAAAGAAGAAATGCTTTTAGATACAACACCGGCAACTGATAGTACCATAGTTGCTTCAACAGAAGGAGGTGTAAAATGAGTCAATTAAAGAATTTTACCAAAGGTTTATTAAAAGAAAACCCTGTATTTGTTTTGCTGTTGGGTATGTGTCCAACGCTGGGTGTGACAACAACAGCAGTTAATGGATTAGGAATGGGACTTGCAACTACCTTTGTATTGGTAATGTCGAACATGGTGGTTTCCATTGTAAAAAACGGAATTCCTGACAAAGTTAGAATACCCGCATTTATTGTAATTATTGCATCCTTTGTAACGGTAGTAGAATTAACCATGCAAGCATACCTACCATCCTTATTTGATAGTTTAGGACTTTTTATTCCACTTATTGTTGTAAACTGTGTGGTATTAGGGCGTGCTGAGGCTTTTGCATCAAAAAATAAAATTGGTGCATCTATTATGGATGGTTTAGGAATGGGAATTGGATTCACATTGGCACTTACAGTTTTGGGTGCAGTTAGAGAATTATTGGGAGCAGGTGAAATATTTGGCTTGTCAATATTTGATGGTAGCTATGGAATGTTAGTTTTTATTTTACCTCCAGGAGCATTTATTGTTCTGGGTTACCTTATTTTAATTGTTAACAGATTAAATAAAGCATAGGAGAAACAATCATGACGTATTTTATAATAATTATAACAGCCATATTTGTTAATAATATTGTACTTAACCAATTTTTAGGTATTTGTCCATTTTTGGGAGTATCAAAAAAAATATCAACTGCAGCAGGTATGTCGGGAGCTGTTATGTTTGTAATGGTTATTGCAACTATTGTTACTTACTTAATTCAAACTTCAGTATTGGCTAAAGATGCTATTATTGAAGGTGTTGATTTAAGTTTTATGCAAACCATTACTTTTATTTTAGTAATTGCATCGTTAGTACAATTGGTTGAGATTATCCTTAAAAAAGTAAGCCCGGCTCTTTATCAGGCCTTGGGAGTATTTTTACCTTTAATAACTACAAACTGTGCCATCTTGGGAGTTGCCATTATGACCATACAAAAAGATTTTAGCCTTATGGAAGGTGTGGTTTTTGCTATAGCTTCATCTATTGGTTTTGGCTTAGCCTTGGTTCTTTTTGCTGGCTTACGTGAGCATATGGATTTAATGCATATTCCGAAAGGAATGAAAGGTATTCCAATTGCACTTGTAGTAGCTGGTATTTTAGCTATGGCTTTTATGGGCTTTAGTGGATTGGTGTAAAAAAAACTTGCAATTATAATTTTAGAGAGAGCATTTTTTTGCTCTCTTTTTTATTGACTTGATAGTATCTAATCGTTACGCTTAATTTGGGGGAGATGTTCAGTCACTGTCGAACAGAGGGGTAAATAAATATTTGCCTGCCTTCTGCTAGGTAGGTATCTTGCCGTCTTGTTTCGAGGATAGTCAACTTTAAATATTTCCTTATTAAAATTGCAATTTTGATATTTTGACCCTTGCGGTGGGGTCGAATTTAACTAATAAAAATTGGTTGCAATTAATATAAAAAAATAAAGGGAGAGGCTTTTAAAGCCTCTCCCTTTATTTTTTTTATAGTAGCATTAGTTTCCTAATCCAATACCCACAGTAAGAGCAAAATTATTGTTATAAACAGCAGGTTTATTTTCAACATTGTTGAAATTTGTGACTCCATAACGGTAAGTAAAATCAACTCTTAATATAAGCATTGATATTTCCATATTATAACCTACCCCAGCCATAAAGCCAACATCCATGCTTTTAAATCTGTCTGAAATATCTTCTGATGTAAGTATTTCTTCATCTTCAAATATTCTGTTTCTCAAATAATTTGCTTTAAGCAAAAAGTCAAAGCTTGGCCCGGCAAAAACTCTTGAATCAAATCCAGCAACTTCAGTAATATACTGTGCCAATATAGGAACCTCAATTACAGAAAGATCTAAATTTTGTGATTCAAAATTGAAAGGTTTACCTGTCTGGTCAACAAATAACGTAGATTTTTCATCATAATAGGTGGTGTAATCGCTGTCACGGCCACCTTTTTTAACAAACATTGGTTCAATGGAAACTCCTAGAATATCAAGCACATCATATTGAAAGAAACCTCCAATACCAAATCCTGGACGGTACGAGCTAAAGCTTTCATCCTGAACATATACGGAAGAGTGAGTGTAAGCACCTTTTACCCCATATTTCATCGATTGAGCATTAGCTGTAAATGCAAATAAAATGCAAATAATTACAGTTAAGTTAGTTGCTTTTTTCATTTTGGGTATAATTAAAATTAAGTCGAAATTCAAACAGTAAAATAAAAGCAAAATTGAATACAAAGCAATTTTTTTTTTGTTTCAATTATTTTCTACTGTTTTTAAGATATTTTTATCTTAATTTAAAAATGGCTACATATCGCTGTTATTCAGATCCTTGAAACTGCACAAAGCAAGGGTATGTGTGCATAAATTATTTATTGCGAAAAATTAAATTGGATTTATACTTGACTTGAATAGTCAAATTATAATAAATTAGCTTCTTAATTATTTATTAATTAACCCAAAATTATAAATATTATGAAGAAGATTATCTTTCCTGGGGTCTTTCTAGCCCTACTGCTTATTTTCTCATGTTCGAAAGATGAATTTACTGAGGAAGATGCAACAAAAGCCCAAAAAGATGTCATACATTACCAGGATTCAATTGATCAGGTACGTGATTCGCTAAGAATGATTGGAGGAATTATACAATATAGCGTAAGCGTTATTCCGATAGATGCTAATACTGGTTTTGTTGGTGGTAATTATAAATCGGCCAACGATATTGAAATGTTAGACAGTGCTAAAGTCTCCGTAGCTCAACATGGTATTGTAAAATCTGTTTATACAGACGAGACTGGCATAGCTGTTTTTCACGATTTGCGTGTGGGAACTGTAAATGTGAGTGTTCAGGTTGATGGTTATACAAACGTGAATTTTATTGCAGAAATTAACCATGATCCTGTAATAGTTTATGATGATACTATTTATTACGAGTTGTTTCATGCTGCCACTATGGTTCCAGTATTTTCATTAGAAGAAGGAACTTCAACCATTTCTGGTAGGGTTACTCTGGAAACAGACTTAACCAATACTAGCCAAGAGTTGCCAGATGAGCCAGTAAATGTAATTGCATCGTTAGATATTGATGACCACGATTTTAGGGAAAACTATTTTAGTAGTCTTTGGAATGCTAGTTTAAGCGATTTACATGGAGTAATTACACAAGCTGCATATGCGGGCTTAACAGTTTCTGAACCTACTGATGCCACAGGATTTTACGAGCTCGAAGTTCCATCGTCTGCCGATGGCCTTCCGTTCATTTTAGAAATTGATGATTATGTAACTGACCAAACGCTGTTAATGGATACCATGTATGGTATTTATTTTGAAGGAACTTATGATGTAAGAACAATTTTTTCAACAAATACTGAATTTTCGGAAATTTCACACATACCTACTGCACCAGCAGCTTATGTTAATTTTAGTCCTCCAACGGGTGTTGTAACTCAGCAACCTGTAGAGAAAGCATCGGCCACTGCAGTTGTGGGTGAATCTGGTATTTCGTCAATTATAATAAACGACCAGGGTAATGGTTATACTCAGGCTCCGTACTTAGAAATTACTACTGATGGCAATGGTACAGGAGCTGAAGCTGTTGCTTACTTAACTGAAGGAAAAGTAACATCTATTGAAATTACCAACCCCGGTAAGGGATATCATATGGATGATGATATTGAAGTAATAGCTCATGAAAAACTAGGCGATAACGCCTCTGCTGAAGCAGTTGTAACTTATTCAGTTACAGGATTTACCAATACTTCAGGTGATGGATACCAGTCGGTACCTGAAGTTGTGGTACAATCAAATTCAGGATCGGGTGCAACGGGCAAAGCAATTATGTCAGGTTATGTAACTAAGTTTACAGTAACAAATATGGGATCGGGTTACACTTGTTATCCTGATGTTGTTGTTGCAGGAAGTAGTAATCCTAATACTGGTGCAAGCACTGGAGCCGTAGCCGATGTAAACATGACACAATATAACCCCATTCATTCCATTGTAATGGATGATGACTACCTTAGTGATCCAGATAATTTCTTCGAAAGTGCTCCTGTAGTTGTTATTGGAACTAACGGTACAGGTAGTGGTGCTACAGCCATTGTTCAATTAGGTACCAAAGGACAAGTTGAACGTATTGAATTAAGCAATGCAGGTTTCGCTTATACCGAGGCTCCAACAATAAATATTGCTGGAGATGGTCAAGGTGCAGCAGCCTGGGCTGATTTAAATGCAGATGGAAGTATAAATATTTATTTAGAAGCTGGTGGTTTTGGCTACACAACTGCAACAATATCCATTTCAGCCCCACCTGTTGGTGGAGTTCAGGCTATTGCAGATGCAGTGTTATCTTATCTAATAAGTAGTATTGTTATAACAAACCCTGGATCGGGATATGATATTGTTGTGAATAGTTCTACAAATGCTGTTTCGAACGAGCCAGAATTATATTTCGCAGGACAACTTATTGATGAAGATGATTATGTGGCTAGTCCTAGTATGAAAGTTGAATCCATTGATGTAGATGATTCAGGCGATTATTACGAAAATGCACCTTCAGTTACTATAGTTCCTAGTTGTGGATATGGCTCTGGAGCAACAGCTACTGCTGAAATATTATCGTATGTTGATAAAGTTGAAGTGCTTACTCCTGGTTCAGGATACAACTATAATGCAGATATTACGGTAACCATAATAACACCACCAGAAGGTTGTTTAGAACAAGCTACGGTTAGTAGTGTAACTCTTGGTGATGGAGTGTTATCTTCAATTATTTTGGTAGATGGTGGTGAAAATTATATGGCACCTCCACATGTAACATTATATGTGTCAAACAGTGCCTACGATAATGATTTTGGTGAAATAGATGCTGAAATTGAAGCTGTTTTTTCTAATGGAGAAATCATAAGTTTTAATATATTAAATGGAGGTGAAGGATATGGATATTGGAATGGTTATGATATTAATATTTCAACATCGATAAATCAGGTTGACTTAGGTGCTGTACCATACCCAGAATCAGGTAAAATTTCATTTGTTACTATTGACAATCCTGGAGCTGGTTATGCTACTGAACCAATGGTTCGATTTATTAGGTATAACGTTAATGGAGATGAAATTTCAGATGCAGGTTTCACTGCTGCTGAAGCAGTTGTGGAATTGGTTGATGGAAGAGTAGTTGCTATTGATGTAACTAATCCGGGTACGGGGTATTATAGTCCCCCCGTTGTTGATATATATGTACCCGATTATTTAGAACAAGCTTTAGGAAAATGTATATTAAGCGAGGATGGATCAGGCTACATTACAGGTGTACAATTAGTAGATACGGATGGCAATAATGTAGTAGTAAGTGGTATGGGATATTCTGAAGCACCTAGCGTTACATTTACGGCTTCCGTTCCAGGTTTTGGTACTGGTGCCACAGGTACAGCTGTTATTAAAGATGGAGCTGTAGTTAATGTAATTATGACCAATAATGGCTTAGGTTACCTTGGTAGAAACTACCCAACAGTTAAGCAAGAGGTTCAGTTCTTACCAGATTATGATGACTCAGCACCATTTATGGTTTATGCTGGTAAATCATATATACGAGATATTTATTTAGGTACAGGAAAACGTACTATTGAAGATTAATTAACTCTTGAATAAATTTTAAAATTGAGACAATGAAAAAGTTATTATTTTTATCATTTATACTATTCCTCAGTTTTTTTACAAAAGCTCAGGATATAGACTATAGTATGCCAGACTTTAGCACGTTCCCTCCTGCAGGATGGACAACTATAGACGATAATGGAAGTACGGGTACAAGTGTTAATTGGGAACAAATTAATTACGCCCTTGTACTAGGTGATGAAACGAATTTACAAAGCGAATGGATTGTTTCGCCTACTATTGTAACTACAGTTGCCTATTCATATCGAGTAAGTTTTGATTACTGGATAGGTGACAATGATGGCAATAGTGAGCTATTTATGTTAGTTTCCGATGACGATGGTGTAACCTGGGACTTTGTATTAGATAATGCATGGTCTGTTGCGGGGGGTGCTAATTGGAATCATGTGCTAAATGTTAATATTAATGCCTTTTTTGTGGCAGGAACGGACGATATTAAAATTGCTTTTGTGTGTTACAATGCTACTGCAAGTACAACAGACTTTGGACTCGACAATATATTAATTGAAGATGATGGAGGAGTTGCAGCTTGGGCAACAAATAAGTATCAAAGTTTTGAATCTGGATTAACTTCCGGAGGCTGGACTGTTATTAACGATAATGATGGGAATGGAACAAATGAACATTGGGGCAATCATTACATTGCTGGGGTGTTAAATGATGATACCGACAACCAGGATGAATGGCTTATTAGCCCTGAAATTTCACTACCTGATATTGAGCATACAACAGTTTTAGTTGATTTAAGCTGGTATGCTTATACCAATGATAATACATTTGTTGGTGTTCAGCTTTTAGTTTCGGATGATGATTTTGTTACTTATAGTACTTCTAGCAATATTACTTATAATAATACAAATACCGATCAAATTTATTCAACAACAATTGATCTTTCTTCGTGGCAGGGTAGTGATGTTAAGATAGCACTTCGACACCAATCATCTCCTCCTGGAAATCAAGCTGATTTCTTTTTGGAAGATTTTTATGTGTATCAAACATTTGATGAATCTCAAATTGCTTTAGAATCTGAATATATCGATTTTAGTGGATTAAGTGGTTTAGAACAACTTGTGTATCCAACAAATGGCAAATATAATGCTGATGTTGCTGAAGGTTTTTGGCAGGTAGCTCCCGATTCATGGACAGTTACTCCTGATACTAACACTATGGGTGCTGCTACGCTAACAACTTGGCAAAAAGCTGCTAATGTTAATGGGCATGATTTTGTTGCACATATTGATTCAATTAATACCGATGGAGCAACACAAGATGAAACATTAACATCAGAAACAATTGCTATTGTTTATCCTGGAGTTGGAGCAAATTATGAGTTTTCTTTTGAATGGAGAACAGAAACGAGCTTAAACTGTGGTGATAATGTTGATCCATTATTAGGGGATGTGAACTTTGCTGATGTTGTTTGTGAATTAAGAACTTTTGATGGAACATGGACAAGCTGGACTCAGGTATGGCAAGAGGATGACGAAACAGTTCTTGAAGCTACTACTGATGGTTGGGCTGATTTCAATGATTATCTATCTAATGAAGGTGATTGGTGGACAGCAACTATTAGTTTATTGCCTTATATTGATGAGGATGTTACTCAACTTGAAATTAGATGGAACTATAGTAATACTGTTGGAAATGATGGTATTGGTGGTTATTTCGACTTAGATAACTTCTATGTATTGCAAACAAGCAATCCTGAATTTGAAGTTGAAGAAGGTCAACCTTTTAACATTACGGATGACTTTATGATGCGATACACTAAAATACCAGTTAATCAGCTAAATAATCCTTATCAGTTGGGTGCTCAGATCACTAATTATGGTGTTCCTACATTCGCTGATGACAATTTAATGACTTATGTTGATGATGATGGTAGTGGTCCAAATGCAGAACA
>JAEINW010000333.1 GCA_016342715.1 Salinivirgaceae bacterium
ATTGGCGATTTACTTTTGCCAAAATTTGACGATTTACTTTTGCGAAAAATTGATGATTGCAAGTTACTGACTACATAAATTCTAGTTTTGATACCTCGTCAGCTTGCTGCGAGGTCATTCATTTGAAATTAAAACTCCATTAAAAAGCGACGAATGTGCCAGTGCTCTATCCCTTTAAAGTTCCCTTCTGCCATTTCATCCATACTAATAACCATTTTTGTATGATTGTCATTTATGGCAAGTAAATTTCCAAATTCGCGCTTATGTGTTATTTCATCGGCAATAATATATGCAACTTGAATGTAGAAAGTTTTATTTCCTTTTTCTGCTACGAAATCAATCTCTTTAACACCATCTTTTCCAACAAACACATTGTATCCATTAACCCGCAAGTGATGATAAACGGCATTTTCAAGAATCTTATTAATGTCTTTCATCTGAAATGGAATAATAGCATTGCGCATACCTAAGTCCTCAAAATAGAACTTATCTCCTATTTCAAATATTTTTCTTCCTTCAATTTCAGTTCTTTTTACTCGCTTAATAAACAAAACACTTTCTAAATAATAAAGATACTCTTGTACAGATCTGGGTTGAACCGATAGTTGTTGCGATTTTAAGTAGTCGCTAATGCGCTTGGCTGATACTATACTACCTATATTATTGGCAAGAAATCGGATTAAATCTTGTAAAAAATTTACATTTCTAATATTATAACGAGCTATAATATCTTTAAGAACAATGGAACTAAATACATTCTGTAAATACTCGTAATATACAGCTTCATTATTACGCAGATTAATTAAGTGAGGCATGCCTCCATACTTAAAATAATTTAATAGACTTTCTGATGAATCGGCTTGCTCATGAAAGCTTAAAAACTCTCTGTAGCTCAAAGAATAAACAGGAATTTGAATATATCTGCCCGCCAATAATGTGGCAAGTTCCCCTGCAAGCATATTAGCATTACTACCCGTGCAATAAATATCAAAAGTATTTTTAGTTTGAAAATGGCGCAATGCCTTCTCAAACGATTTTATTTCTTGAATTTCATCAATAAACAACGCTACCTTTTTATTTGGTAAAAGTTCTTTGTTTACATGGGCTATTAAATCATCATAAGATTTTATACTATCAAATTCAAAATCCTCTTTATTGATGTAAATGATTTGATTTTCTGATGATTTCTTTAATTCATCCATTATTTGATACAAAAGATAACTTTTGCCCACACGACGTTGCCCTACCAATACCTTAATTAAAGAATTTCCAATATAGGGTCGTATCTTTTCTATTACTTGATTGCGAATAATATATTCCATAATTACTTGTATTATAATGTGAAAATACGGAAATATATTCAAAACATTGCATTACGATGCAAAGAATAATTAATTGTAATTCTTTTTAGCCTTTATTCAATACCAATTAATGATTGTTTATCTCGAAAAAGCACACAAGAAATTAAATGCACAGTTAACTTCTATTTTTATCATAGAATACAAGTAGTTCATCATTATTAATTATTCATTACACATTGTTAATTGAATATTGTTTTCACCACAAAGAGCACAAAGTAGCTTTCACGAAGCACACAAAGAATAAATACAATAATAATTCGTGCATTCCGGACTGTTTTTTAACCACTAACAAGCAACCAGCCACTCTTTTTCACCTGTAGCATAACTCGCAACACTTTTATTCGAAACTTTTATAGCCACTCATCACTAATTATTAATTGTACATTACTCATTTCTTTCTACTTTTATCTTTTCACTTTATACTTGAACATTTGCACAGCTTAATTACCATACAAGATGCCTTAATAGTCCCACTTCTACTTATAGTAGCTTATTTTGTTGCAACGCGAATAAAAAACAAAAACATTGATGAAAAACCTTATTATAAGTACTTTAGAATAGGGCTTTTTGTTAAAATTTTTGCCGGTTTAGCCTTTGCCGCAATTTACCTTTTTTATTACGGAGGGGGTGATACGGTTTATTATTTTTGGGGTTCGGGCAGCATTGTGAAAATGCTTGGAAAAGACATTCCTACTTTTTTAAAGTTATTGGGAGGCAATCATAGCTTAGAAGTCTTTTCAATGTTTGATAGCACCACAGGTTGGCCCACCTATTTTAGAGATTCAAATTCTTTTGCAGTTTGCCGCTTTAATGTCCCCTTTTATATGTTGGGATTTGGAAGCTTTTTAGGATCTACCATTGTAATGAATTTGTTTTTATATTTTGGTATTTGGAGCTTTTACAAAATGTTGGTTGAATTATTTCCTACAAATGAAAAACGGTTAGCATATGCTGTGTTTTTTATTCCCAGCGTGGTCTTTTGGAGTAGTGGTATTTTAAAAGACGGCTGGACCTTGGTCGCAACACTTGGAATTTTCACCAACTTTTATCATATTTTTATTGTTAAAAAAAACATTCGAAAAAATTTATTTAGAATTATTTTTTGGGGTTTTATTGCCTTTTCAATTCGGTCCTTTATGTTGTACGCATCGCTGGGAGCCACCTTAATTTGGTTGGGTTTTTCTTCAATTAAAAATATAAAGAGCCGCTTTTTACGTGTAGTTGCTCTACCTTTTATTATGCTAATAACATGGGCTTTTGGTGCAATGCTATTTACACAAATAAGCTCGCAGGCAGGGAATCGTTATTCAAGTGTGGATGCTATGTTAGAAACCGCCTCAATCATCCAGGGAGACCTAAAACAAGATTACTATGGTGGAAATAGTTTTGACATCGGGGAATTTGAACCAACAATGGGTGGAGTTATTAAAAAAGCTCCTAAAGCTATTGTGGCAGGAGTGTTTCGACCATTTATTTGGGAGGGAGAGGGTGTATTAATGATTTTATCAGGACTTGAAAACTTTTTGATTTTATTATTATCCTTATTTGTTCTTCTGCAAAATAAAATAATTGGGTTTTTAAGAAAATTAGTAGCCGAACCCATACTTCTTGCATTTTTTGTGCTAGCCATAAGTTTGGCTTTTTCAGTAGGTTTAACGACTGCAAATTTTGGTGCTTTAGTTAGATATGCTATTCCGGTTAAATTGTTTTTTATGTTAATCTTATTTATATTATTCTCAAATAGAATGCAAGTAGTAGAAAATCAAAATTAATTTATTCGAAGACAGGTGATTAAACAATACCTTACTGTTGGGTTTAAAAAATATTACCATAAATATTTACTATTTGCTTTTTTATGATCCATACTATTTAGCTTGGATGCACAAAAACACAAAATTTATTTACTAGTTCCGTAAAAAATATGAGTGCTTATTTTTTTTGCTCATTCTTAATAAAGCAATCCAAATAACCACAAAGGAATACTATTCATTATGCCTATTTCTATATCATCCTTTACAACAAAAGCATTATCTAAATCTTTTATCTGATTGTGTGATTTGTTTTTTCCTCCAACTTCAAAAATGTATTTATCATTAATTATAAAATCACCTTTGGGTGGTATTGAGACATTATAAAGAGCATATATCTGTGATATAAAGAATGTTTCACGCAAGGTTCCTACATCTGGAATATTTTTAGCTAAAGCATAACTTATATTTGAATTGTTAAGCCATATTTTATCGGGTTTGCTTAAAGTACTCACGCTTTTTGATTGCTTATATAAAATATGAATTAAGTTAGCTTTATTCATTAATTGCAACGCTTGCACCAGTGCATTTCTATTCAATCCAACCTTATCGCTTAGCTTGCTAATATTAGGAATAAATGGCACATTGGTTGCCAGTACATAAAGCAAACGTTTTATTTTTGCTATACTTTGATATTCCATAATTTGTATAGCGGGCAAATCAATTTCAAGAGTTAAATTTATTGTGTTTCTAAGCTGTTGATAATATTCTTCAGGAAATCCCACATAATAACTCGCCTCCTAATTTCACAAAGTTTTCAGCTAAATCGTATAGGGTATTATCACTAAAGAACAAATCGTCTAATGCTACATATAATAATTGAAGCTGTTTGTTTTGAGCAGCAATTTGCAATAAAAGTGTGGTTTTTCCTGTTCCTCTTGCACCCGTAATATTTATTAATTGATGGTTTAAGTTAATTTCAGCAAACAAATACCTTTTAAATTTCAATGCTACTTTGCTATACTTGATTAGGGATTTAGACAATAGTTTTTCCATTATGCTATTATAAACACCAAATACGCTAGATAAAAAAGCAATAATAGCAAATAAATGATTAGAGGCAGTAGTTAACTACTTAGTTTCATTTTCGAGAGAGAGACGCTGACAAGACCGTCGGATCTTGTCAGGTC
>JAEINW010000012.1 GCA_016342715.1 Salinivirgaceae bacterium
ATTAAAACCTATTTAGGTATTTATAAGGATAACCATATAAAATTACAAAGAAACTTCAACCCCTTTCCAAAAAGCAATATGGTTTTTAATTTCTTTAGCGGGCTCTTTTGGTGATGGATAAAACCAGGCAGCGTCAATATTCATTTGGCCATTTACTGTAATGGTGTAATAGAAAGCTTTTCCTTTTATATGGCAAGTTGTGTGGTAGTCGCTGTTATTAAAAAAATCTAGATTCACATCTTTTGGCGGAAAATAATGATTCCCTTCAATAACAATGGTTTCTACACTCTCTGCTAAAAGTTGTCCGTTCCAGATTGCTTTCATAATTTATTAGTTTAAGATACCATGAAAACACTAAATTTGGGTATTTGTTTTTAAGGTAGTTTATTTATAAGCATAAATATGCAACTAAAATCACATTTGACTGATGCCTTAGTTGAATAATCGTACCACGACTCCACTAAAAAGGATACATTATTAATTGTTTATATTGTTCATTTACAAGAAAGTCGTGGTGCGACTTGCGGAATAAAGATATAAGTCTGATTCAAGTAAATTGCCATCGATAATGAGGATGAAAAAAACGCCAGGTTTTTATACAATGTCCTTTTCTTTATTTGATTTGTAAAATTGTATAATCCTCCTGTGTTTTGTGTTGTTCAAATGAATAAATCTATTATTTTTGTCATCGATTTCTCATAAGGTTAATTGATGATACTAATATGATGCGCACATTTTCAATACTATTACTTTCTATATTTTCTATATTTTTATTTCCTGTAAACACATATTGTAATGTATATAATCCTGCGGCTAGCGTTTGGAAGTTAATAAGCAATGTGGATGGAATTGAAATGTTTGAACGATGGATTAATATAGATAAGGATACAAAGGTTAGAGAGCGCACTGGTAAAATGACTTTGCGTTGTTCAGCCGATGAAGTTTTGAGTTTGATCTCAAATGCCTCAAGAAATAGAGAATGGATGTCAAACGTAGAGGAAGTGAAAGTTATTAAAAGAAGCAATGATTCTGATTGGGTGGTGCATACCATATTAGATGTTCCATGGCCTTTTAATAAACAAGATATGGTATCGAATTATAAGGTGACCAGAAATATTGTGACTGGAGAAATTATTGTTCTGGTACTTTCTGAAAAGACTTTACTTCCCAAGCATAAAGATTTCGACCGATTAGATACTTTTAATGCTGAATGGGTTATAAAGCCTTGTGGTAATAATAAAGCGAAAGTTACTTTTACAACTAAATCAACACGTCCGCCAGAATACCCAAGTTGGGTTCAGGATCCTGTAGTTCGTAAAATGTTTATGACCAACCTTAAAAATCTAAAAACTCTTTTAACTACTACCTAAATATAAGTTTCTTATGTCGAGTTCAGGTTATTAAAATTCATTGATATAGCCTCCGAATCATATTAAATAGTGTCTGTCCATATAGCTTAGCGGGTGACTCAATATTTGAAGATATGAAACAGCTAAAAGTCTTATTTTGTGATTTTTAATATAGTCACCCGCTGACTAATTAAAAAAAACGCCTACTTTGTGAACAGACTCTAAATAAGCTCAGTTTTTTTTAAAAAGCTATTTCCCTTATTATTTTTAATTAAATAGTTACTTTTGCGCAAATATTTTTTAAAGGATATATTATTTTAACAAATTAATAGAAAGTAGGATGGCTCTTCAGTGTGGAATTGTAGGATTACCAAATGTTGGTAAATCAACCTTATTTAATTGTTTGTCGAATGCAAAAGCACAATCGGCTAATTTTCCGTTTTGTACCATTGAACCAAATATTGGTGTCATAACGGTGCCCGATGAACGAATAAACAAGTTGATGGAACTTGTGAAGTCAGAAAAAGCAATTCCAACAACAGTTGAGATTGTGGACATTGCCGGTTTGGTAAAAGGAGCAAGTAAAGGAGAGGGGCTTGGAAATAAATTTCTGGGAAACATTCGTGAAACTGATGCTATTTTGCATGTTCTACGTTGTTTCGATGACGATAATATTACGCATGTGGATACAACCATTGATCCGGTTCGTGATAAAGAAATTATTGATATTGAATTGCAATTAAAAGATCTTGAAAATGTGGAGGCTCGCATTTCAAAAATAGAAAAATTAGCACGTACAGGCGGTGATAAAAAAGCCTTACGTATATTAGGGCATCTTGAAAAATATAAAGAAGCATTGGTGCAAGGAAAATCGGCTAGAACCGTTGAGATTGATCCTGTGGCTAAAAAGGAAGATTTGTTTGATCTGCAATTACTTACTGATAAGCCTATTATGTATGTTTGTAATGTTGATGAAGGTTCAGTAAAAAACGGAAATAAATACACCGAAGCAGTTATTGAAGCAGTAAAAAATGAAAATGCTGAAGTATTGATTATTGGAGCAGCCATTGAAGCTGATATTACTGAATTAGAGACCTACGAAGAACGACAAATGTTTTTGGAAGACTTAGGCTTGAAAGAAGCAGGTGTAGCCAAATTAATAAACTCAGCTTATAAATTGCTTAATTTGCAAACCTATTTTACTACAGGGCCACAAGAAACTCGCGCTTGGACATTCCGCAAAGGAATGAAAGCTCCACAATGTGCAGGGATAATTCATACTGATTTTGAAAGAGGTTTTATCCGTGCTGAGGTAATTAAATATAACGATTTTGTTACTTTGGGCTCAGAGTCAGCTTGCCGTGAGGCCGGAAAAATGGGCGTAGAGGGAAAAGAATATGTGGTAAACGATGGCGACATTATGCATTTCCGTTTTAATGTTTAAAAAAATATTTATTTAGTATATAAAATTATAAATTTGTAACTGTTATTGTTACCCGATTGAATACCTAAATTCCAATGTATTCAAGTATTAACAAAACCAAAACTTCGCAGATGAAACTATTACGTACAACTTTAATTTTGCATTTTGCATTTTTATTGTCAATTAATGTGTTTGCCCAAAACTCTATGGAGCAAATGTTAAAAGATAGAGGTGAAATTGTTGTTAGCATTCAAGCCAACGATCTTAAAACAATTCCACAATTGTATTCCTATTCGGTTGATAAGGTGCAAAATAACGTTGCCACATTGTATTTAAATACAAAACAATATAAAGTTTTAACTGATTTGCAAATTCCAATGAAACATGAAGCTAGCCCTTCAATGAAAAGTGGAATTAAAATGGCAAAATCAAGTACTGAAGCTAAGGAATGGGATTCCTACCCCGATTATGAAACCTATTTAAGTATGATGGAGCAATTTACTATCGATTATCCTGAAATTTGCACTCTTGATACCATTGGATACTCTGTAGAAAATAGATTGTTACTAGCTCTAAAAATATCAGATAATGTTGCTGTAGATGAATTGGAACCCGAGTTTTTTTATAGCTCATCGATGCATGGTGACGAATTAACGGGTTATGTTTTAATGTTACGTTTGGCCGATTATTTATTGTCAAACTATAATACGCCTGAGATTAAAAACCTAGTGGATAATATTGAAATATATATAAATCCATTGGCTAATCCTGATGGAACATTCGCTGGAGGAAATACTACGGTTTATGGAGCTACGCGTTACAATGCAAATAGTATTGATATAAATAGAAATTTTAAAGATCCTAAAGTTGGAGATCACCCTGATGGAAATTCATGGCAAGTTGAAACAGTTGCTATGATGGATTATGCACAGACCAGAAATTTTGTGCTTTCAATGAATTTTCATGGGGGAATTGAGCTTTTAAATTACCCATGGGATACTTTTTCAGCAAGACATGCTGATAACGATTGGTTTATTTACATAAGCCAAGAATATGTTGATACGGTGCATGCAAAAGATCCGAATTACATGATAGACATGAATAACGGTATTACCAACGGTTACGATTGGATTGAAGTTGCAGGAGGTCGTCAGGATTATTTCACCTATTTTGCTCTAGGTAGAGAAGTTACTGCTGAATTAAGTACCGTAAAATTGGTTAATGCAAGTGAGTTGCCTGAATTATGGGAAAATAATTATCGTTCATTGCTTAATTATATGGAACAATCCTTATTCGGATTGTATGGAACTGTGAAAAATAATGCGGGTGAGCCACTTAATGCAAAGATTTTTATTGAAGGTCACGATGGAGATAGCACACATGTTTGGACTGAAGAATCGGGAACTTATTACAGATTATTAAATGAAGGAACTTACTCCATTAGTTTTAGTGCCAATGGATACGACACAAAAACACAAAATGTAACGATCACAAATAATAACAGAACACATTTAAATGTGGTTCTCGAAAATTATGAGGAGCGTCCAACAGTTGAAATATCAACTCAATCAACAAACCCTACCAACGATTCACCAATTCAAATTATGGTTGAATTTAGCGAAGTGGTAAATGGTTTTGATGTTTCCGACTTTTCAGCAACCCTTGGTACGTTTGACAATTTGCAAGAGATTATTGCAAATAAAAAATGGACAGCCGATTTAACTATTGAAAACAATGGAGTGGCTTATGTGAATATTGAACAAGATGTTGCTACTAATAATGCTGGAAATGGCAATGCGGAATCTTCAAAATTATTAATAGTATTCGATAATACAAGTCCTGTAAATTCATTATTTGAGGTTCAAAATATAACAGGTACCTCTGTCGATTTGCATTTAAAATTCAGTGAAAATGGAACTTTTTATTATGCAGTGGTTTTCCCTGAAACTTTAGCTCCAAGTGTTTCTGAAATTATTGCTGGAGAAGGTTTTGAATTTACAGGTAGTAAAAGTATGATTGGAAATCAAGAATTGGTTAAACAAGTTAGCGGATTAACCCTTGAAACCTCATATGTGGTTTATGCACTTGGAAAAGATAATGCCGGGAATACCTCAGAAGTGTATTCAAAAAATGTACAGACAACATCTATTCAATCGCATACTGCTGATATGCTAAAAGTTTATCCAAATCCTGCAAAAGGAACGTTGTTCATTAAGCTACCGGTTCATGCTCAAGCTAATTCTGTAAGGGTTTATTCTGTGTCGGGTAAAGTGCTAATGAATGTGCTTGATGTAAATCAAAAAGGCGAAAGTATTAAACTTGATATTCATAAACTGAAAGCAGGAATCTATTTTGTGGAATTAGAAAGCGAAGGTTTAACGTACCGATCGAAAATAGTGGTGGAATAATATTTTGTTAATAACATATTAAACCCCCAAGGTTTTTAAAACCTTGGGGGTTTTTTATCGGGTATTAATTAATCGTTTCAGTTTTTGTTTGATTTGCTTTTCGTGTGGCTTCGGCTTTTGCCGAACTCATGCTATTTGTAATATGTTCGTTTAGTTCAAGTGTTAAACTTTGCATCTCTTCATTATTAAGCACACTAGCCTGTAGTTCAACCATAGCCAAAAGGTTTCTAATGCTTTGTTCCAAGGTTGGGCGCGTTTGGCTTATGTTTAGCGATTCTGAGCTTGCCGCATTGTTGCTTTCTTGTTGGGTTTGTTCAAAACTGGCTTGAGCCGATTCAAGGGTGTTTAACCATTCTGTAGCTGATATTAGTTCGAGCTTAGCAGTATAATTGCTTTTTAAATCGCTAACTAACTTGTTTAAGACCGCAGTTTCGTCTTTATATCCCAATCTATAGGCGCCAAAGCCATACAATCTAATTACATCTAAAATTTGTTGCGCTGCTTCTGCTTTATCTTCATCGGCACTGTAAGTGTAAGCCATAATGTAATGTCGCAAGCCCAAAAAGCGATTGTCGCGCATGCTGTCGGTATTGGCCAGTTGCTCAGTAAAAGGGTTTTTGTCGTTGCCCTCAAGTGCTTTTGTATAAGGCTCAAATGCACGACTACATTCTGTAATAAAAGGTTGCAGAGGTGAGGTGTCAATATTAAATTTATCGACTAGTGCTAATAAATGTTTCGAAAAAGTCATTAGCAAATTGCTTGATAATAACTGAAAATTAATTGATTTTAACATAGCTATGTGGTTTAAATTAATAAAAAATAGTAGTCTGTTTGCTGAATCCTTGCTTTTTACATAAAAATATGAGTCTGCAATATGGTGATGTATATTTATTTCGTGTTTTTTCATTTCTCAACATTGCAGGGCTTAAATTTTTCATATTTTTTAGCTGTGAATTATTGCAGGGCTATTTTCTTTCGTATTTTTTGACACCACAACTTTGCAGGAGCTTTTTATTTTTTATTTTTTGGTATCGCAACTTTACGAGAGCGTTTTGTTTTCATAATTTTTAGTGAATTAAAATTGGTGACACATTTTTTTCATATAAAATACGGCTTACACAATTATACATGCTCAAGTGTTGATGTTTTTCACACTCTCAAAATCAAATACGAATTTACCTATCTTAAAATGAGAATAATTCATGCTTACTTTGTGTTTTTATGGTTCAATTATTGGTTTAACGACACATAAAATTAATTTATTGTAAAATAAAAGTCAAGTTTTTAATTAATTTTTTTTGCAAGGAGTTTATGGCTAAGCAGTTGGGCGTATTGTAAAATATAAATTTGTGGGCTGGCTACTACCTTTGGTAAAAAAGACCTAAACCCCAAAGATTTTTAAAACCTTTGGGCTTTCTTTTTCTAATAATCCATTTTTATTCTGGCAAAAACTACTCGCATGGGGTAAATTATTTTTTATGCTAGTATAAATAAAGATAAAATACAATACTTTATCAAACAAAATGTTGCCACCAGACCTGATCAAAAACATGCTTGATGGTTTTGTAATATGTTTTTTTTTTCATATTGTTGCTGCAAAACCAAATTAAGGGCCCAAAGAGGTTTTGTTTTTTAATATTTATTAATCTTGCTTGTACATTCACAAGCGTAAAAATTTATCAAATGAAAAATTCAAAAAAGAAATTAGATTTTGGAAAATTCTAAATCGAAGAGATTAAAGGAAATGACCTTCAGGAAGTAAATGGAGCATGGTGTGGATTTAATAACTACGGATCAGGAGGTTGTGGTTTTAGAAATTTTGCTGATGCAAACCCTGGAACAGACCCTTCTTGTGGTTGGGGAAATCAGAAAGAAGCATAAATTATTTTTCGTTTTAACAGTAAGAGGATGTAATATAGATTTTTGTTTTTGAAAAGGTAATTAGCATTTTTTATTTTGAAATAATATCTCATTTATTGCATCCTCTTTTTTAATAAAAATATAAATGTATCATTTATCAAGGTTTAATACTAGTTGGCAAAAAGGGGGTGATTTTTTTCTACACAATTCACTATCTAATAGTTTTATAAAGTTGGATAATAGCTTGTATGATTTATTGAAAGCGAAAAAAATAACAGATAAACTTCCAATTGATTTAATTGAGTATCTAAAAAAGAATTATTTCATAATAGATAATATTGATGACGATATCAACCAATTTAGAAAATTATTTACTATTTCTAGATATAGAAGTGATGTGTTAAACTTGACAATTGCACCAACTACTTTTTGTAATTTTAAATGTCCATATTGCTATGAAGAAGGTATTGAATATGAGATGATGGATACTAATACAGAAAAAGAAATTTGCAAATATATTAATAGTTCACAAGAGAAGAATGTTGCAATAGTCTGGTATGGGGGTGAACCTTTAATGGCATTCGATAAAATAGTTTCTATTAGCAATTATGTAATAAAGTGCGGAAAATATCTTAAAACTAGTATTGTAACAAATGGATATTTATTGACAAATGAAAAGGTAGAAATCCTGAAGTCTTATAATGTTAAAAATATTCAAATAACAATTGATGGTATTGAATTAGAACATGATAAAACAAGGGTTCATATTAATGGTAAACCTACATTTTGGAAAATAATTGAAAATATTTCCTATATCCTTAATGAAACTGATATTTTTTGTTCAATACGTGTAAATATTAGTAAGCAAAAGAATGAATTTCAAAATGTTTTAAACTTTTTTAATGATAAATTTGGAGGTCTAAGATACAACGTTCATTCTGCTTTTATTAGAGATTCGTCTGGTTTATTGCAAAAAATAAAACCTTTATCATGTAATGAAGGCATGAGTTTTCAAGATAAAGTTGTTTTTCAGAGAACTAGTTATACTAAAAATAATAGTAAACAATATCCGATATTGAAAATAAATGATTGTACAGCTAGGAGTCTAAATAGCTTTGTAATTTCTCCTAGTGGAGACTTTTTTAAATGTTGGGAGGATATTCATAATAAAGATTTAGCTATTTTTAATATTCATAGGAGTAATAAAATTAGAAATAATCTATTAAACAAATATCTTTTTTCTGCTGATGTACTGACAGATGAAAAATGTATAAAATGCAATATTTTGCCAATTTGTGGAGGAGGATGCCCAGTATCAAGAATTAAAAGTTTAAATAACGCAGATTATGACCATGATTGTGATGTTTATAAAAATAATATTGAAGAATTTTTAACTTATTATTATGAAAATACTACTAATTAATATTTGCATTTCTATTTTTACAACAAGCTTATTAGCACAGGAGTATAATATTTACCAACAAGATTTTAATGAACTAACAAAAATTGTACATACAAGTTATCCCTTAAATGATTCAACAAATACCTTGCTGTTGAAATTAGAACCAGTCTATTTGAATAAGCTTGAAAATTGTAAAAATAAGGATGTGTTTTTAATAGTGGCTGAACAATATTTAGCAAAATTAAGCGATGGCCATACAAAAATAGATTGTTATACACCCTTTACCAGAAAAGGTCGCCATCCTATTAGTTTTAACTTTATTAACGATAAGCTTTTTATATCAAATTATCCAAATACAATTCCAAAAAAATATTTAGGTAGTCAAGTTGTTCGAATAAATAACATATGCATTGATACTATTGCTAAACGAGCAAAAAAATACATATCTGCAGATAATCCTGTTGACTTGCGAAATTATCTACATTGGCTTTTAAACCTACCTACATTTTACGATTATATTAATATAGATGCTAATTCAGAACTTAAACTTCAATTAGTTGATGGCTCTAAATTATGCTGGGTAAGAGATTTTGATACTAGAGAATTTTATATGTTAGACAAAAATATAAAATATTCCATTGATACTTTGAAGCAAGTTTATTATAAAAAAAAGGAAAATGAATTTACTGGTTGGTCGAATAAACTTTTTGAGTATAAAATTATGAAGCAAAATAACGCTTGTTATTTCAACTTCAGAGAATGTATGGATATGCAGTGGTTATCGGATAATCCAGGATATTTTAAACCATTTCCTGATTGGTTGATAAAAATCTCTTGGTATTTAAGAGGAGGTAGCTTTAGCGAGTTTTGTAGTAAAATGTTTAATGAAATTGATAAAAATGGAGTTGAGAATTTAATTATTGATTTGCGCTCAAATAAAGGAGGCACAAGTATTCTTGGTTATCAATTGTTAGATTACTTAACTGATATTGATAATATAAAAGATTACAGTGAAGCACTTGTGCTGTCAGAATTATTAAAAAATACTCATCCTGATTATTTTAATAGGGTAGTTAAAGAGGAGAAATTAATATTGAATTTGTTACCTCAAATAGTTACCTCCGACAATAGCAATGGAATTAATGACTATCTAAGAGAAAAGGAGTCGGCATATTATCAAGCAAAACCATCTAAAAAATTTAAAGGTAAGGTTTATGTTTTGGTGGGTAATAAAACATTTAGCAGTGCTGCCATGATAGCAGTGCTGTTTGCCGATAATAATTTGGCCACTATTGTTGGTAATCCGATGGGTATGGGTGCTTCACATAAGGGTGAGGTGTTAAATTTTAAGCTAAGTAATACTGATGTAAAAGGCACGCTTTCATGTAAAAGATTTACTCGTCCAGATATTACAATTCTAAGTACAGAACTTACTATTGATGTTAAATTAACAAACTCTGAGCGCAATAATTTTGAAGGGGTGGATTATGAATTTGAGGAGTTGTTAAAACGAATAAATCTAAATAATAATTAGTTTCTCACTTAAATCTAAGTTGAGCGATTGGAGCATAGCGAACAAGCGCTTTACTTAGAGTTAACCCCGATGTAGAGATTGTAGTGTTTCACAAACAAAGTGCAGTGAAATACTTACAAGAACTAAATCGTGAGCGAGAATCGCTCAATTTGGGTTAAAAGCTTTATAAGCCTTATCTCTTAAAATTGATAAGGCTTTTTTATTCTAATTAATTACATTTGAGGCTAATTAATTATTAAAATCTTTTCAATGAAGTTAAAATATCTATTTCCAATTATATTACTGTTTATATCGTTTCAATCAATAGCTCAAAAACGTAAAGAAATTCCGCCCGAAGCTCCCAAATTAATTATTGGAATTGTGGTTGAGGACATGCGCTACGATTACCTTTACCGTTTTTGGGATAATTTTGGCGAGGGTGGTTTTCGCAAATTAATTGATGAGGGCACGTTTTGTCAGAATGCCAATTATAATTATTTATTAACTCAAACGGCTCCCGGTTTTGCTACAATAGCTGCCGGTTGTGCGCCTGAAGTTCATGGAATTGTTTCCGATAAATGGTATCAGCGGCTGCAAAATTTAAATTCATTTTCGGTTTTCGACGATAAGGTGAAAACCATTGGTATTGCAAATGATATTTATCCCTATTCACCATCAAAATTATTAACCACCACTTTTACCGACGAACTAAAGCTTTTTAATAATGGGAAAAGCAAAGTTATTGGTATTTCGTTTAAACCTGAAGCCGCTATACTTTCAACTGGTCATTTAGCCAATGGAGCCTATTGGTTCGACGATGTAAGTGGAAACTGGATAACAAGCTCGTATTATTGCGATTCGCTACCTTTTTGGGTAAATAATTTTAACGAAAAACGCTTCCCCGATATTTATATTCAAAGAGAATGGCTCCCAATGTTAGCCATGGAAAATTATAGGGCAGGAACTGTAAAAGGATTGTCTAAAAATGTAGGTTTCGACAGCGAAAATAAGTTTGCAAAAAAGATTTCAGGTTTTATGAAAAAAGATAGTGAGTTCGCTATTTTAAAAGCAACTCCATTTGGAATTACTTTAACTAAAGATTTTGCCATTTCGGCCATTCTTGATGAACAATTGGGTATGGATGAATATACCGATTTCATTAGCATTGGTTTTGCATCTACATCAAGAGTGAGTCAATCGTGTGGTCCCAATTCCATTGAATTGGAAGATTTATATATTCGATTGGATGGTGAATTGGAACATTTTCTGCAATTTATTGATGAGAATTTTGGCAAACATAATGTATTGGTTTATTTAACTTCCGATCATGGCACCGCTTATAATCCATCGGAATTGCAAGAAAATAAAATCCCATCGGGTGAGTTTAACAGCGAACGAGCAATTATGCTTTTAGGAACTTATTTAAATGCAGTGTATGATAAGGGAAAATGGATAACTGCTTACAATAACAAGCAGATTTATCTGAATCATCGATTGATTGAAGATTCTCAACTGAAAATTAGCGATGTGCAAGATGTGGTGGCTCAATTTATGATTCAGTTTAGTGGAGTAGCTAATGCAATAACAGGCACAACAATGGAACAAACAAATTTTCAAACTGGAGTATTTGCTAAAATGCAAAATTCCTTCAATCAGAAACGCTCAGGCGATATTATATTAAACCTTGAACCAGGGTGGATTGAACAAGGAGATTATTTAACCACAGCAAATTCTGCCAATAAATACGACACGCATGTTCCCTTAATTTGGTATGGTTGGAAAATTAAACGTAGTAAAAATAAAGAAACTATTTATATGGAGGATATTGCGCCAACTATTTCTAATTTTTTGAATATTCCGTTTCCAAATGGGAGTTCGGGAAAAGTTATCGAGGGGTTGGATTAGGCAATGAGTAAGTGAGTCTTCAGTCTTCAGTCTTCAGTAAGCAGTCTTCAGTAAGCAGTGGGCAGTCTTCGATATTCAGTAAGCAGTGGCAGTCTTCGATATTCAGTAAGCAGTGGGCAGTATTTGGTAACCCTGTAACCTTGCCACCAAGCTAAAATTCTGCAACTGTTTGAGAAAATTCACGGATAATTTCGGGAGTGTTTTCTGCAGCGGTGCCAATAACAACAATGTCGGCTCCAGCATTTAATACTTGTTCCAATTGACTTTTTGTTTTAATGCCGCCACCAACAATTATTGGAATTTTAAGGTTTTCTTTTACAGCACTTATCATTTCGTTTGAAACAGGTTTTTCAGCACCACTTCCTGCTTCCAGATAAATCATTTTTAATCCCAATTGTTCGCCTGCTAAGGCGGTAGCTATAGCAATATCATTTTTTCTGTATGGAATGGGAGAGGTGTTGCTCATATACAAAACAGAGGTGTCGGTTCCCGAATTAATTAGCATGTATCCTGTAGGAATAATTTCCAATTTATGCTTTTTAATTAATGGAGCTGAAAGAACGTGGTTCCCTATTAAAAACTCCGGATTACGCCCCGATATTAGTGATAATAATAGAATTCCATCGGCATTTTTTGCTACCTGAAAAGCATTTCCAGGGAAAATAAAAATAGGAATGCTTGTATGCTCTTTTAAAGTGGCAATAGTTTCTTCAATGCCATTAAATACAATACTTCCACCTACTAAAATTACGTCAGGTTGTGGTGTTGTGTTAGCAATGTTAACTAAATGGATTAAAGTTTCCGTAGAATGTTTATCAGGATCGATTAGTAAAGCAAGTGCTTTTTTGCCAGATGTTATTTTTTCAAGTATTTTATCAAAATGCATAGGAACAAAGATAGAATTTTTAGGATAATGAAGTGTGAACAATGTGAAATTTTAGAACGGAGAACGAAGAACGGAGAATGGAGAACGGAGAATTTTTTTTATAGTATTCTTAAAACGTAGGTTAAAATATTATCTTCAATATGCATATAGTTTATTGAAAAACTTTTTTCATATCCTTTTTTAATAACCTCTGCACTTGCAAGGCCTTTGTCATCTAAAAAATCATTTTCTGAAATTATAATATCATGATAGTCAAGGTTTTTCTCAAAGGTTTTATAGATGGTTTCTTTGCTGCTCCATGCGGCTGTTAATTGAATGTTTTCTCTACACCAACTTAATTCATCAGCACCTAAAAACTTGTGTTTTATTTTTACTGGTCTCGATGTAATTTGTTCAATATCAATACCTGGGTTATGAAACTTAGAGGATACTATGCTTACAAATTGTTTGGAATGTGATATGCTAATGTTTAGGAAATGGTTTTCTATGTAGGGCTTGCCATTTTCATTGTGCTTAATAGTTGTTCTTTGTTCTATCAATTCCGTTAGCAAAATTCTGGTCGTAAGCCATTCCTGTTTCCTAAATTCATTGGTAATTTTCCCATATTCTTCAGTTTCAACTTTGTTAAGAATAAAAACGGATTCGAGAAAATCTAAAGATTCTTCTTTTTTCCAGATGGCTATGGATGCTCCATGAGCAATATTGTCTTTATAAATAAGTGACATTTATTTCCATTTAAAGGTTTCCATCAGGTGAGCAATGTCGATGTTTATAAATTTTAATACAGGAGCCAGGGAATCCTTATTTGGAGTTACATTAAAATAAAGTGCGCCACGAACAAAGTTTTTTGTACTATCTGTTAGGTAAAATTGAACGTTCGATGCGGCATCTCCTTTAATTTCATAATGCATGCCATACACATTTTTATTGGCAGCTATATAGGGTGTTTCAATTATGGCATCTGCTTTAATGGTATGTTTGTATACAAAATTTCGGGTGTCGGTTAAATATTGATCCAAATTGCCATTAATATCTTTATAACTTAAATGAACCGTGGCATTGAATCTTGGAAAAACCATGTTTATCCAGTATTTTTCTGTTTCGGCCTTTCTGTTTGCTAGCAGATAGCTGTATTTTGGGTATTCAAAACTATAGGGTAAATCTTTGGGTGTATTTTTATATTCTTTTTTTGGCAAGTCAATTCTGAAATATCCTCTTGGTTTGGGTACATAATCTTGCTTGCACGAGGCAGTAATAAATGAAAAGAAAATAAGAAGTATAAATATTTTATTCATTGAATGTTATTTCTAGAATTAACGGTCGATGGTGGTTTTTATTTTAATAATTCTGCGTTTATCTATTTCTTCAATAGAAAAAATAAAGTTCTTGTATTTTATCTTATCATATATGTCAGGAAAATCTCCTTTGAGTTCAAGAATTAATCCACCTAAGGTGTCAGCATCTCCTTTAATTTCCTCAAAAACAGAATTTTCTACTTCGGTAATTTTGTAAAAATCGTTCAGTAGGGTTTTTCCATCAAATAAAAAATTGTTATCGTTTATTTTTGCGTGAGTGCTTTCCTCATCATCAAACTCATCCGATATATCTCCTACAATTTCTTCAATAATGTCTTCCATTGTAATTATTCCTGAGGTTCCACCATATTCATCAACAACAATGGCCATGTGAATTTTATCAGCTTGTAATTCCGATAATAATTCATTTATTTTCTTTTTTTCAGGGATAAAATATGGTGGACGTATTAATTCTTGCCAATTAAAATCATCGCCATTATGCAAGTGTGGTAGTAAATCTTTAATGTATAGCATTCCCTGTATGTCATCAAATGACTTCACATAAATAGGTATTCTTGAATAGCCTGCATCAACAATTTCTTTAATTACCTTCGAAAATTCGGTGGTTATTTCAATAGCTAAAACATCCACTCTTGGGCACATTATTTCAGAAACTTCAATATTGCCAAAACCTATAATTCCCTTTAAAATATCTTTATCTTCAGATAAAGCTTCCGATGTAAGCTCTAGTGCATCAGATAATTCGTTAATAGATAAATTCTGTTTTTTTTGGAATCGTTTATCAATTACCTTGGTTGAAGACATTAATAAATATGAAATTGGTTTAAAAATGAAGGTTAAAACCAATAGCGGACGAGACATTAATTTTGCAAATTTATACGAATACTCATTTGCATAAATTTTTGGAATAATCTCACCAAATAGTAATAAAAGAAAGGTAATTAATACCACTTGAATAAAAAAACCAAATAGGGGTGAATTGCTAAAATCAATTAGCGTAGACATAACGTAAGAAGATAGAATTACTATTGCAATATTAATAAAGTTATTCGAAACTAATATAGTAGCTAGTAATTGCTGGGGCTCATCAATTAAATCGGATACTGTTTTTTCAGCGCTTGATTTACTGTCTTTAAAATTAAACAAATCAGTAGGGCTCAGAGAAAAGAATGCAACTTCGGATCCTGAAATGAGCGCAGAGCAAAATAATAATATTACAGTTAATATTATGCCTAAAATTGATTCAAAAGTAAAATTTAAGAAGGTAATATTAATGTTACTTAATATTACCCATTGGGAAAAAGGATCAGGTTCCAAGATTTATAATAGTTTGGTTTAATTTTTTTTTAGAATGGAAGATCGTCAGTTTCTAAAGGCTCATTAGCTGTTTCAGGTGCGGTGTCGGCAGCTGGTGCAGATGCCGCAGATGCTGATGTTCCTTCATTAGATGCTTTTGAACCTAACATTTTCATTTCGTTTCCAACTATTTCTGAAATATATCTTTTGTTGCCATCCTTATCATCGTATGAACGATTCGTTATTTTACCTTCGATATATAATGGATTGCCTTTTTTAACGTACTTCTCAGCTACTTCGGCCAAACCACGCCATAAAACAATATTATGCCATTCGGTTCTTGTTTGACGAACACCGCTTTTGTCTTTGAAAGTTTCGCTAGTTGCTAATGAGAATTGAGCAACAGCAACGCCATTATCTAAATATCTTACTTCTGGGTCTTTCCCGACGTTTCCTACAAGTATTACTTTATTTACCATAGTTTTGAATTTTTAAAAGGTTATAGTTTGATGTAAAATTACAAACTTTTAACGCAATGACAAATTTTTGATTTGCATCCTTTTGAATTTGCTTGTTAAATAGTTTTTATTAAGTTTTAGAAAAGCATAATTTGATAATTCTGAAATTTTAATTGTTAGATAGTGATGACCAAAGTTGAGTTTGCTTGTTTTTATTTTTTAAAAGCAAGCGTAAATATGTTGTTGACTAAGTTTGTGTTCCTTGCTTTTAAAAGTACTTTCAATGGTATGTGATGCTACATTTATTCGTGAAACTCAAATTTTAAAAGCGAAGTACATTAATCCCGAGCATTCGGGAGTAAGTTAAACGAACTATTTTATAACTGAAGGGAATAATTCCGATAGGGCAGCGTATCGGGATAAATGAGTCAAACCAGACCGGCTGACAGTTAATTCCATTGACTTAAGCTTTTTTTGTTGGATATTTAATTAAATCTAAGTTGAGCGATTGGAGCATAGCGAACAAGCGCTTTACTTAGAGTTAACCCCGATGTAGAGATTGTAGTGTTTCACAAACAAAGTGCAGTGAAATACTTACAAGAACTAAATCGTGAGCGAGAATCGCTCAATTTGGGTTAAATAAAATAGATTTAAGAACAAGGAACAAAGATTAACGATTTACGAAGTTGTTAATTCTGAAATCAAAATTCGTTAACTTCTCTCATGAGCGTTAGCGAATAACTTCTCTCATGAGCGTTAGCGAATAATCTTTGTTCGATATTCAATGAATTCTTATATATAAAACATTAAATATTCTAAAGTAAATGGCATTAGGCTGGCAGGTAATTCGCTCCTTGTGGCTAAAAAATAATAAATTCTAATTTTGCTAGCTCGTTAGTTTGCTGCGAGGTCATTTAATGTTGTTATGTATTTTGCTGTAAAATGCATATTTTTTTTTGACACTAGAATAATATCCAAGGGCTTGCCATATTTTTCGAAGAAATTCTCTAATTTGCATCGGCTAAAACTTTAATGGTTGGAAATGTATTAAATAACTGCATGGTAGGTATGGAAGCCTATGATTTATTCTTGTTTGTTGCATAATAATTTCCGACACCCAAATTAAATGCAGATCATTTGTATGGTGTCAAGGAAGATATCTATTATTGTTATTGGCGCAATTAATAATAATATTGTTAATATCCATTGAAAATAAGTATGATACGATTTGTAAATTTTTAAACAAAATTACTTGAATTGTTTTTATTTTCAGAAATAATCGTTTATATTTGCCACTCTTTTGAAAAAAATATAATTTATTGATATAAAAGGTTTTTAGAAATGACAAAAGCAGATATTGTTAACGAAATCTCAAAAAATACAGGTATTGAGAAGGTAACAGTTCAGAAAACTGTTGAGGCTTTTATGGACAGCATAAAAACTTCGTTGGAATCAGGTAGTAATGTTTACTTGAGAGGTTTTGGTAGTTTTATTGTTAAGAAAAGAGCAGAAAAAACTGCTAGAAATATCTCAAAAAATACTACAATCATTATCCCAGAACACTTTATTCCTTCGTTTAAGCCAGCAAAGACATTTGTTTCAAAGGTAAAAAGTAACGTTAAAAAATAATAACATTTAAAATTACGAATTATGCCAAGTGGTAAGAAAAGAAAAAGACATAAGATGGCAACGCATAAGCGTAAAAAGCGCCTTCGCAAAAACAGACATAAGAAGAAGAAATAATTAGTTCTTTTTTTTATAACAAATTTATATAAACCTTTAGGGCTTGGCCCTTTAGGTTTATTGTTTTTATACTGATGTATGTGAATACTCATCTGTTTTATATATATCTTTCAATTTAAAGTAATTGAATAGTGAGTAAGGAAATTGTGATAAATTCATCTTCTTCGGAGGTTGTAATTGCACTATTAGAAGATAAAAATCTCGTAGAATTAAATAAGGAAAAAACTAGCACCAATTTTACGGTTGGTGATATATATTTAGGCAAGGTAAAAAAAATTATGCCCGGCTTAAATGCTGCTTTTGTTGATGTTGGTTATGAGAAAGATGCATTTTTGCATTATCTTGATTTAGGACATCAATTCAAATCTCTTGATAAATTTGTAAAAAACTCTCTTGATCCGCGACTAAAAAGACTGCCCATATCAAAAATACAATTGGAGCCCGATATTGATAAAAACGGGAAAATTCAGAATGTATTAAAAGAAGGACAATCCATTTTAGTACAAGTTGCAAAAGAGCCCATTTCAACAAAAGGACCAAGATTAGCTTCAGAAATTTCTATTGCCGGAAGGAATTTAGTATTAATTCCGTTTTCCGATAAAATTTCTATCTCCCAAAAAATTCGAGATATCGCAGAAAGAGATCGGCTTCGTAAGCTGCTTCAAAGTATCAAACCAAAAAACTATGGAGTAATTGTACGAACGGTTGCTGAAACTAAAAGGGTTGCTGATCTTGATACTGAACTGCGAGAGTTGGTATTAAAATGGGAAGAAGCATTTATAAATTTGAAAAACAAACCTCCAAAATTAGTGCTTGGAGAATTAAATAGAACAACTGCTATTTTGCGCGATATGCTAAGTAGCGAGTTTAATAATGTTTATATTAACGACCCTATATTATTTAAAGAAGCTCGGGAGTATATTAAATCAATTGCTCCAGACAAAGAAAAAATAATTAAGTATTTTAACAAAAGTCAACCCATATTTGAACATTTTGGACTTGAGAAACAAATAAAAGCACTTTTTGGTAAAACAGTTGCTATTCAAAAAGGAGCCTATTTGGTAATTGATCATACAGAGGCCTTGCATGTTATTGATGTGAACTCTGGTAATCGTTCGCAATCGGAAAGTAATCAGGAAGAAAATGCTATTGATGTAAATTTAGTTGCTGCTCAGGAAATTGCTCGCCAGCTCAGATTAAGAGATATGGGAGGCATTATTGTTATTGATTTTATTGATATGCACGACAACGAAAATAAACAGAAACTTTTTGATAAAATGAAAGAGTTTATGATTATTGATCGTGCTAAACACCATATACTGCCATTAAGTAAATTTGGGTTAATGCAAATTACTCGACAAAGAGTAAGGCCCGAAATGAATATACAAACCGTAGAGCGATGCCCGTCATGCAATGGAACAGGTGAAGTAACACCGACCGTTTTGTTTGTTGAAGAGCTTGAAAATCATGTTCGTTGGAGTTTGCGTAAACATAAAAACAACAAAGTAACCTTGCGAGTGCACCCATATATTGCATCGTACTTAACAAAAGGAATATTTTCAATTTTATTCAGATGGCGTTTAAAACACCTACGAAGACTGAAAATTAAGCAATCAAATTCTAATGCGTTCTTAGAATACCAATTCTACGATAAAAAAGGAGATAAAATATTTTTATAATATTTTAATTATAAAATTCTAAATGTGTCAGATCTGCCAAAAAATATTGACATATTTAGAGTTTTAACTATTATAATTATTTCTTTTGAAATATTAACTAGAGAGAGACTACTTGCTGCTAAATTGTTGTGTTAATGTAATTTATTTAAAAAAATGAAAAATTTATTTAAGCGATTCACAGTTGTTGCAGTTCTTATTTTTATTGCTCAGCTAAACTTTGCTCAGGTACTTCAGCCTGTTAAGTGGAAAATCGAAACCAATAAGATTTCCGAATCAGAATTTGAATTAGTATTTAATGCTACCATTGATGCGCATTGGCATCTATATGCACAATGGCTCCCCGAAGGAAATTTCTCCTTACCCACATACTTTGAGTTTGATAGTATTGTAGGCCTTGAGCTTATTGATACGGTAATGGAAGTCTCAAAAGTTCATGAAGAATTTGAGGAATTAGCCGGAGCTATGAGTCGTTATTTTGTAGATAATGCCGTGTTCAAGCAAAAGGTAAAAGTTACTGGTGATGTGGCTTACATAGGTGGTTTTATCGATTACATGACTTGTGACAATGAGCAATGTATTAAACTTGATGAGGATTTTGAGTTTAATTTAAATGAGACCCAAGTAGCAAAAACAGAACCCGTAAAAAAAGAAAAAAAATCGTCATTACTAAAATTCTTTATTTTGGCATTTTTGGGTGGTATGGTTGCCATATTGACTCCCTGTGTATTCCCAATGATTCCTATGACTGTTAGTTTTTTCATGCATAGTGGCGGAGAAAACAAAAGAAAAGCTAAGGCAAATGCCTTAATATATGGTTTTTCTATTATCGCAATTTATACAGCTATTGGTTCTATAGTCTCAGTAACTTTAGGACCTGAATTTTCAAATTGGCTAAGTACGCATTGGATTCCAAATATTTTCTTTTTCTTAATATTTATGATTTTTGCCGCTTCATTTTTTGGAATGTTTGAAATGGTATTGCCAAGTTGGATGGTTAACAAAGCCGATTCGCAAGTTGATAAAGGGGGATTTTTAGGTTCATTTTTTATGGCCTTTACTTTGGTTTTGGTTTCATTCTCATGTACAGCGCCAATTGTAGGAAGTATTCTAGTATTATCAGCCGATGGTGAAGTTATAAGACCCATTGTTGGAATGGTTGGCTTTTCGTTAGCCTTTGCTATACCATTTACATTTTTTGCATTCTTTCCATCGAAACTTGGTAATTTACCTAAATCTGGTGGATGGTTAAATTCAGTAAAAGTTATTCTTGGATTTATTGAAGTTGCTCTTGGATTTAAATTTTTAAGTATAGCTGATCAAACTTATCATTGGGGGATAATGGATAGAGAAGTTTACCTTGCAATTTGGATTGTAACATTCGCTTTGTTAGGGTTTTATTTGTTAGGTAAATTAAAATTTGCTCATGATAGTGACGTTAAATTTGTTTCAGTTCCACGATTAGCATTTGCTATAATTGTATTTAGCTTTGTAGTTTATTTAGTTCCAGGAATGTTTGGAGCTCCCTTAAAAGCGTTGTCAGGTTATTTGCCACCACAAGCAACACATGATTTTGATATAGAAAAAATAGTTCGTGATAATGCACCAAATATTCAATATGGCGATGCAACGATGATTTCAGACAAAGATAATTTGTGTGAAAAACCTATATATTCCGATATTTTACATTTGCCTCATGGTTTAGAGGGCTATTTTGATTATGAACAAGGATTAGCATGTGCAAAAGCTCTAAATAAACCCGTTTTTATTGACTTTACAGGGCATGGTTGTGTGAATTGTAGAGAGATGGAAGCCAGAGTTTGGGCAGATCCTCAAGTGTTAAAACGATTAAAAGAAAATTATGTGGTCATTGCATTGTATGTTGATGATAAAACAAAACTTCCTAAAGATGAGTGGATCACTTCAGATTACGATGGAAAAGTGAAGAAATCAATTGGGAAGATAAACGCTAATTTTCAAATTTCAAGATTTAATATTAATGCACAGCCCTACTATTGTTTGTTAGATGCAAATGGTGAATTATTAGTCGATCCAAAAGCATATGATTTAAATATTGATAATTTTGTCGAATTCCTTGATAAAGGTATTGAAGAGTTCGAAAACAAAAAATAGAAGCTTACGATACTTAATTTAAAATGAGATGCTTTATAAAAACATAAGGCATCTCATTTTTTTTTATAGCTTATTTCCGCTGTAATCTTCATATTTACTGAAAAATGTTGTTATTTTTATAGTAAAATACAATATCGGGATATAAAAACTTTATGATTAGACTCTTACTTTTTGTTTTTACTGCATTTTTTAGCAGCATGTCTTTCGCACAAGGAGTGGTTAATATAACAGAAAGTAATAAAAACCAACCCTTTAGTCTTCGCGGAAATTTGTTTTATTTAATTGATTCAAGTAAGCAATTAAAACTTTCTGATGTTTTAAATGAAGCCAATAATAGAAATTTTATTCAAGCAGAAAAATCAGAATTCCTTTTTCCAAGAAATTCAAGTACCATTTGGTTTAAACTAAGCATTCAAAATAAAACTGAAGAAGCTCAACAAGTTGTTTTGCAGCTTAAAAATCCTTTTGTAAAGGATATTACTTTTTTCTCATCTTTAGATTCTGTTTTTTATTACACTGGTGCCGGACAATTCTATGAGCAACGTCAGGTTGAAAGTAAAAACTTTTTGTTCAACATACATTTAAAACCTAATGAAAAAACTAGCTGTTGTTTAAAAATTTCGGGGCAGGAAACTCCTCTTTATTTACCATTTTCATTAATTACTCAAAAACAATTAAATCAGCAATCAATTAAGGATTCACGACTGTTGGGAATTGTTTATGCCTTAGAATTGCTTTTTATTTTGTTAACTATTATGCTTTGGAGGACAGAGAATAATAAAATATATTTTTATCTACTTCTTTTTTTAATTGGAATTATAATTCATAATTTTTGGCACGAAGGTTTTTTCTTTAAGTATGTTTGGAGTCATTCAGCACAGTTTAACGTTATTTTTGGCCGGACAATAAGCATATTACTAATTCCATTGTTTTTGTTATTTGTAAATAGTTATTTGAAGATTGCCAGAAAAAATAAACCCATTGGAAAAATATATCGCATCATTTTAGTTTTACTATTTGTTTACCTTGTTGTTCAAATCTTTTATTATAACTATGTGCTTCATCAAATAGTATTAAAATTATTTTTCACAATTGCTTTTGTTGGTTGTATATGGGGAATAATAGCATCAAGAAATAAAAAGTTAAATTTATACAAGCAGTTTGTAGTTGCCGTTTTTCTTTTATTAATAGATCTTTCGTTAAGAGTGTTTTTTTATTATGAAAGCAAATCATTTGGGTTCGGTCATCAAAATATTTTCACATTCGGATGGGTTGTGTTTTTTATTTTAAGCTCAAATGTTTTTCTTATAAAATTTCGAAACTCACGTTTAGCAGTGCTCGACTTAAATAAAAATCTGGAGCAATTGGTTGATAAGAGAACAGAACAGTTAAGTCATCAAAAAGAAGAACTTAAGGCGCAGCACGAGGAAATGGTTCTTCAAAAAGATACCTTACAAACTCAAAGAGAAGAACTAAGAGCGCAAAAGGAGTTGTTGGAAATAAAAAATGTTGAATTAGAAAAGCTTTCGTTGGTTGCCAGCAAAACTGATAATTTAATTTACATATTTGATGCTATTGGTGAATTAAATTGGTTTAATAAATCTTTTGGAAATATTTTGGGTATTTCTTTGGAAGAATATCAGCGTGGGGAGCCTTATAGCATAATAGATGTTAGTAGTAATAAAAATATTCGACACGTATTAAATACCTGTTTGCGCGAAAAATCAGTGGTTTCCTATGAATCGGCTTATTATGACGATAACAACAATGCGAAATGGTTTCATACTACCTTAACTCCAATACTTGATGAGCAAGAAAATATTAAGCACTTAATTGCTATAGATACTGATATTACTAGGTTAAAGCATTATGAGGAGGAATTAAACCAACAACGCACCGATGCTGAAAATCAAAAAAACTTAGCTGTAAAACGTAAAGAGGAACTAGAGGAAAGACAAATTGAAATTACTGATAGTATTCGTTATGCAAAAAGAATTCAAACGGCTATAATGCCTAAGATTAAGCAAATTGCACGCGACTTTCAGGATAGCTTTGTTTTGTTCTTGCCAAAAGATATTGTAAGCGGTGATTTTTATTGGTATCACCGTATTGGTGATAAATATATTATTGCAGCCGTTGATTGCACCGGACATGGTGTTCCTGGAGCGTTTATGTCTATTATTGGCAACTATTTGTTAAACTCAATTATTATTTATAATCAGGTTTATGATCCATCAGAAATACTTAAACAACTTAACAGAAAAATTAAAATTGCATTAAAATCAGATAATCGTTCTCAAACTAATGATGGTATGGATGTATCGATTGCTGTAATTGATAAAAATAATAATTCCATTGAAATAGCCAGCGCATTACGTCCAATTTATTTATTTTGTAAGGGCGATTTTATCGAGATTAAAGGCGATAAAATACCAATTACAAGCAATATATCGGGAACTTCAATTAGTAGCTATAAAAAGCACACCTATCCGTTTAATGCGGGCGATAAGTTCTATATGTTTAGTGACGGAATTATCGATCAGTTTGGTGGAAAAAACGGTAAAAAATTCCTTACAAAACGATTTAAACAACTATTGTTTGAAATTAATCCATTAACCATGCGTGAGCAAAAGGAAATTATTAAAAAAGCCTTTGACGAATGGAGACAAGATAACGAACAGGTGGACGATATATTAGTTATGGGAATTAAGTTTAGCGAAGACTACCATCGCTAAACTATTCAATAGCTAGTTTTCCAGTTTCATAATCTTTAAATTTCTTCGATAACAAGGCAAGTTGTTTCGACAATTGGCTAACTGAAATTAGAGTTTCTTCTGATACTTCCTGCTTTTTTAGCTTCATTAAATATATCCCATAAATGGCATTTAAAATAGCATTCACATCGTTAAGCTGATGGATTTGTTTCGATTTTAAATCAGCAATCAGTTCGTCATTTTTTTTAATCCAGCGCAGGTATTCTTCATCTTCCGATTGGATAAGGTATAGATGAAAATCGAAAAGCTCGTGAATTTTATTTGTTAAAAAACTTAAATGACCTTTGCTTTGCAACTTCTCTTCGAGCATCAAGTCATTTAATCCGGAATACCAGTTTGATATTTCTGTCTTTGTTTGTTCGTTTGTTTCGTATTGAGAAACAAGTTTTTCTTTTATTATACTTATATCGAAGTTGCAGGCTCTTATTAGATCTTCTACCTGAAACATATATAAAAAGTATTCTCCAATATTCGATTTTAGTTTATCTTTTGCTACAAGCATATTTTAAAATTGTTTTATTATCAAATTAATAGTTAAAACCCTGTAATTTACCTGTGGTAAAATTGTAAACATAGTTCATTGCGATTGTTATAATTTAGCTCTGCTGAGCTCCCCGATAAAAAATCGGGGCAGGCAGTCCTTTGTCCACGGTTCTATAAATATTTTGTATTAAAATATCGAACAAGGAATAATGATTTAAGATTTATGAAGTTGAAAAAATATACTTTCTTCTTATAAATTCATCATAATTCGAAGTTCGTTAACTTCTCTCATGAGCAACTGCGAAAAACAAAGCATTCTCATAAGTGTTGAATAATCGGTGTTCATTATTCATTTTTTGTTAAGGAGTTTTTTCCTAGGTTTAATTTAAAAGGGTTTCCAATCCATAGTGGGGTAATAGAAAAATTACCAACTACCACTAGCTCCTCCGCCGCCAAAGCTTCCGCCACCAAAACCGCCAAAGCTGCTTCCGCCACCAAAACTGCCCGATCCTCCTGAAAAATCGCTAAATCCAGAACCTCGGCTTGAACCACTGCCTAGCAAACCAAGAGCTAACCAAAATGGGAGATTGCTACGGGTTCCAATTCCCGATTGATTTGATCGACGAGATCGGCCAAATAAACTAAAAAAGGTAATGGCTAAAATAACAAATACAATAAATGATCCTCCTCCACTACTTTGAGATTTTGGCTTGTAAGCAGCTGCTGTAAATTCCCCTTTGGTAAGCGAAATACATATGTCAACCGCTTGGTTAATGCCATTGTAAACTTGTCCTTGTTTAAAATTGGGAATCATTTCGTTTTCAACAATTTGATTAGCTGTTGCATCCGGAATGAGTGGTTCAATTCCATATCCGGTTTGAATAGTTACTCTTCCCGGACTATCCGAAGTTTTTGGTTTAAAAATAATTACAATTCCATTATCGAATCCTTTGTCACCAACTTTCCATTCTTCTCCTAATCGTTGGGCAAAATCAGCCACATCATAACCTTGTAAATCGGATGTTGTATAAACTAGAATTTGTGTGGAAGTTTCGTTGCTAAATTTGTTGAGTTTATTTTTTAATGCATTTATTTCCTGTTGATTAAAAATATTTGCATTATCCATAACCAAGGATGCTTTGGCCGGTTTTTTAAAAATATCATCATTTGCAAATCCTGATTGAGTTGAACCAAATATCGATAGAAATATTAGAAATATATTTATTAGATTTTTCATTAGTTTAAAATTAGTTAAGTGTTTAACTTCGTTGAGCTCGCAGGCTCGGTTCATTTTTAATCATATCCTTTCATGGAGGTGCAAATGTCAATAAATTGCTCCCTCCGTGAGGGTTTTATATTAATTTTGTTTTAATCAAATTGTTATTCACCGAAGGATATATCATCAGATAGTTCGTTTATGTCATCGGATTGATGTGGAAAATGTTTTTTCAATTGATTACCTGCTTCAATAATGCCTGAAGCTAATCCCACGGCATATTCATTGTTTTGAAATTTTGAGATTACCATTGTTGTAATATCATCCCAAAAACCATCAGGTACTTTTGCATTAATTCCGGCATCGCCAAGAATTGCAAATTTGCGATCATCTATCGAAACATAAAACAGCACGCCATTGCGAAGCTCTGTTTTGTGCATTTTTAGTTGATTAAAAATAGTACTTGCCCTATCTAAGGTTTCACCCTTGCATTTACTTTCAATATGCACTCGTATTTCACCAGAAGTGTTTTGTTCAGCCTTTTTTATAGCGTCTAAAATTTCTTGTTTTCCTGTTTCAGAAAAGAAGTTTTTTATACTCATAATTCTTTCTTTAAAATTTTACTTCAGGGGCTTTTTCTGAGCCTTCCATAGCTTTAAAATATTCTCTCTTTTCAAAACCAAACATGTTCGCATAAATGTTTTTCGGAAACTGTCGAATAAAAGCATTATATGATTTTACCGATTCGTTGAAATTTCTTCGTTCAACGGAAATTCTGTTTTCCGTTCCTTCAAGCTGAGCTTGTAAATCTCTAAAATTTTCATTGGCTTTTAAATCGGGATATCTTTCAACAACTACCATTAATTTTGATAATGCCGAACTTAACCCGTCTTGAGCTGCTTGGAATTGCTGAATGGAGTTGGCATTTAATTTTGAAGCGTCGATTGTGGTGCTTGTTGCCTTTGCTCGTGCTTCAATTACGCCTTCTAAAGTTTCTTTTTCATGCTTAGCATATCCTTTTACTGTATTCACCAAGTTCGGAATTAAATCGGCTCTGCGCTGGTAAACATTTTCAACTTGACTCCAGTTTCCTGAAACGGTTTCGTCCATTATTACCATTGAATTATAGTTGCGTTTAAAGCTAGAAAATATAATGATCACAAATAGGATAATAATTCCAATGATCAACAGCGTTTTTTGTTTCTTATTCATAGTTTTTATTTTTTATTCAGTTAACAGACGAACTACCTATCAAAATTGATACAAATTACTTAAAAAAACAAAAGACCGCCAAGATGGCAGCCTTTTGAAATATAATGTATCTAATTATTTAGTCAGTTGCTTTTTCAAGCCTTTTCATTATTGAGAATATAAAAGTTGCAGAGATTACACAACAGATTATGAAAATTGACCATATCTGCCAAATTTCAATTTTATCCCACATAAAACTACCAACAAAAAGAAGCTTGTTTCCAACAGCGGTTGCTAATAACCAACCACCTTGCATAATACCCTGAAATCTTCTTGGTGATACTTTTGAAACAAAAGAAATACCCATAGGACTTAAGAATAATTCGGCAAAAGTAAGAACAAGGTAGGTGTTGATTAACCAATATGGAGATGCACGATCTGGTGATGGAGCTCCGCCTAAATCAGCTGGAGAAATAAGAGATAACGAACCCCAAACCATTATCATGAACCCGACAGCAGCTAATATCATACCTATACCAATTTTCTTTGGTGTAGATGGCTCCATCTTCCTACTTCTAAGCCAAGCAAATAGACCCAAAATTAGTGGAGTTAAAACCACAATAAATATGGGATTAAAGGATTGGAATATTTCAGGTTCAATTGGATTGCTTTTCGGTACATTGGTATATCTAAAAATAGCGGCAGAAATTGCTACTAAAGCAACAATTCCACTAATTGTTTTTGTTTTCTTCGAAGCATCTTTTCCAAGGAAGGTTGATATGCTAATTATAGTTCCTAGAACTGCAATCATTCCCCAGAAATCAAAAAACAGATAGGTAAATGCTCCAACTGATTTTGCTGTATAATCTCGTGCAAAGAATGAAAGAGTTAATCCGTTTTGATGAAATGACATCCAAAAGAAAATAACAACTCCAAAAACCAACAGCAAGGAAGTTACTTTTGGTTTTTCTTCTTTTGTTGATGATAATGATATCCACGATACAAAACCAGCAAATAAACCAATTGCTAATCCCGAATACAGGTCTTTTACAAAGTAAATTCCAAGTGCAATTGCAGCACCAATTGCTAGAGATATAACAAGGTGCATTGGATTGCTAGGAGCTTGTACTGTTGCGTTTTCTTTTTCTTCTAAAGCTTCTTTAGATTGAGATCCATTAGGAAGCATTTTTTGGAAGAATACATAAACTAATAATGAAATAACCATTGAGAAAGCCGCAACACCAAAAGCATAATTGTATCCTGTTGAGAAAACCTGTAAATAATCGATCGCAAAACTTGATAGGTTTGCTACTTCTGTTCCTGTTACTTTATTTGCAAGTTCTTGAAGAGTAGCTGTATTTGTAATGGTATTGTCAAGCAATTGATGACACAATGCAGGAAGATCTGCATCGTAAGTGTACCCTTTTGTACCTAAAAGCCAGTTGCGTATGCCATTCGCAGCATGAGGTGCAACCAAAGCTCCCATATTAATACCCATGTAAAAAATACTAAAGGCTGAATCTCGTAATTTGTCATATTTAGGGTCATCGTATAATTGACCAACAATGGCCTGTAGATTACCTTTAAAAAGACCATTTCCTAAAGCAATAATATAAAGTGCAACAAGAGTAATTGTTAGGTTTAAACCCGGTGTGGCCATTAGTATATATCCACCTAACATGATTAGAATTCCAACAAAAATTACAGCTTTATATTTTTTTGTTTTATCAGCAAGTATTCCTCCAACAAGCGCTAATGCATAAATTGCAAAATAGAAATTACTATAATGTCCTCCAGCTTCATCAGCAGTTAAACCGAATTTAGCTTGAAGGAAAAAAACTAAACAAGCCATCATAGTGTAAAAGCCGAAACGCTCTCCCATATTAGCAAAAAAGGCTACATAAAGTCCTTTTGGATGTCCTTTAAACATAATTGTATAAGTTTTAATTAATATTCATTTTTTATTGACAATTGGCAAATATAAAAATCTTTTCGTTGTGGTCAATTTTTAAAAGTCTTTTGCAGAACATTTTTGTGTATATTATTTCACTCACATATAATTAATAACTAATTTTATTAGTTGGTTTTTTTATCAAAAAAACATATATATTTCTTTTTATGAAGATATTAACCCTTAGTCAAATACAAGCAGCTGATGCTTTTACCATTAAAAATGAACCCATTGCATCTATCGATTTAATGGAACGGGCATCTACTCAGTTATATAACCACATAAAAAAACATTATTTAGACCATGAAGAATTTGTAATTTTTGCCGGATCGGGGAACAATGGCGGAGATGCCTTGGCTTTGGCACGATTGCTATTTGTGGGAGGTTTTAAAAATGTTAGTGTTTTTGTAACTCAAATCAGTAATTACTCCCTCGATTGCAAAACGAATTTGGAAAGGCTAAAAAAAATTGAAGAGATACACTTGTATTTTATTAATGAGAATGATGTATTTCCGCAATTTGAAAATTATGCTGTTATAATAGATGGTATTTTTGGATCGGGATTAAATAGACCAGTCTTAGGTTACTGGGGTGAACTAATTCATTACATAAATAATCATTCATCAGAAATTGTTTCCATCGATATTCCTTCAGGCTTATTTGGAGAAAATAATGCCGATAATAAGGGTGCTATTATTCAGGCTAATATTACGCTTACCTTTCAATTTCCCAAACTCAGTTTTTTCTTTGCTGAAAATTATTCATTTGTTGGAGAATGGCAAGTTTTGGATATTGGTTTGCATCAAGACTTTATTGATGATGCTGAAACGGAATGGAATTTCTTGCAAAAAGATGTGCTTTCTAGCGCATTGCACTCTCGAAAAAAGTTTGCGCACAAGGGTAATTTTGGTCATGCCTTTTTAATTGCCGGAAGTTATCAAATGATGGGAGCAGCCGTATTGGCATCAAAAGCATGCATGCGCTCAGGCGTAGGATTGTTAACTACTCATGTTCCACAATCGGGATATGAAATTATGCAAACAGCAGTTCCCGAAGCAATGCTATGTATTGATGAAACAGAATTGATTTACTGCGATACAAATAAACTACAAAAATATAGCTCAATTGGAATTGGTCCGGGTATTGGTAAAAAGAAATCGATGCAACATGCTTTTTTGCGAGTTCTTGAAAATACGCAAAAATCAATGGTTGTTGATGCGGACGCATTAAACATTCTTTCGGAGAATAAAGAATGGATAGCTATGTTGCCGGATAATTCTATATTAACTCCACACCCCGGAGAGTTCGATCGATTGACAAAAAAACATCATTCAGCATACGAGCGACTTTTAACACAGCAACAATTCTCAAAAGAGCATAATATTATTGTAGTTTTAAAAGGGGCTTATACTTCTGTCAGTAACGCTGATGGAAAAGTTTGGTTTAACTCAACTGGTAATCCAGGCATGGCAACTGCCGGAAGTGGCGATGTATTGACCGGAATTATTTTATCTTTGTTGGCGCAGGGTTATATGGCTATTGATTCGGCTAAATTAGGCGTTTTTATACACGGATTAGCTGGAGATTATGCCGAAAAGGAAAAGGGGCAGGAAGCTTTAATTGCATCTGATATAATTAATAACCTTGGTGTTGCGTTTAAAGAACTTAAAGAACATTAATTTTAAAAAAACATGAAGAAGATTTATATTAGTATTATTATATTAATTGCCTGTATTACAGTATACGCTCAAAAAGATTTCCATACAAATATTGATGTGCGCAGAGCTTCGGTCAAACAGGTTATCGATGGATACCAATTGTATTATTCGCTTCCGAAAAATATTATTAGAATTGAACTAACTATAAAAAAGACCAATCAAATAGCAGGACCCTATGCAAAATATGCCTCCAAATATTTGAATATTTCTGAAGGATACATTCCGATGGATAATGAATTTTATGAAATAAATAACATTGAATTCCAAAGATATAGCAAACCCGATTCGAATCAGGTTTTTGTAATAACAGCCAAAGGACTTGGAAATTTGCCAGGTATTCAGCTGAATGAAGACGGTGTAATTTTAGGTTGCAATGTGGGGCAACCATTGACCGGGTACGATACTAAAACCTGCCAAATGCAAACACCACCCGTAGGTGAAAGCGAATATTTTTTTACCGATTTTGGAATAAAACCCTTTCTAAAGGAAAAGACGGAAAAGGGTTTTAGAATGGTTCAGACAGATTCAATCTCTGTTAAAGTACCCTATTCAAAAGAATCATGGATTGAAAAAACCGATGAAGAAATTGCTGAAGAAATTGCCAATTTAATAGTTAAGATAAAAAAACGTAAGTTGAAATTATTGCTGGGAGATAAAGGTGAGGTGAATGCCTTGGACGGCTTAGCCATGGAGGTGTCAATGGCTGAACTTGAAAAAATAGAAAATGATTACTTGAGCTTATTTACAGGCATAACTCAAACGAGCGAACAGAAATTTTATTTCGATTACGATCCAGACATTGATATTGAAGCAGAACAGCAAATTGTTGTGTGGTTTTCACCTTCCAACGGATTATCGATACGGAAACCTGAAATACGCAAAAAAGATTTTAATCCCATAGTTGTAAAATCAAATGTAATTGGAAAAGTTTCCTCTCCAAAAATAGAAATGATGAACACTTCAGAGAAAACTCCCGTACCCATTAAATATGGCTTATATTACCGGATTCCTGGAAGAATAAACATGAGCATTGAATATGATAATAACATATTGGCAAAAAAACAAATGGAGGTGACACAAAAGGGTTTGGTTGTTCCCATGCCGGTTTCTTACTTAAATGCTGGATTTTCCATACAGTTTTATCCTGAAACAGGAGGTATTAAAAGTATACATGAAACTGCTTTTATTAAGAAAAATAATTAATTTAGATTTAATCTAAATATTTTCATGTGGAGTATAACTGATAGAAATACAATAAATTATAAAAATACACAATAAAATAATTGCACAGTTTAACCCGATGTATGCAATTTGAATATCATTCGTAATTTATCTTTCGCAGAAAGTTTTATCTTTGCGATGATTCAAAAAAAAGTTTTGATTGAGATTGTTTTTAATTCAATGAATGGATTGATATAAATTGTTTTCAATTCATTTTTTTAATTTTATATTTGCCTGATTTTAAATTATAAAGAAATTTTTGGATTAGATATTTAAAATGTATTTAATAATAACAATATAAATTGATGAAACCTCTTGATGTTATAGTAATTAGGGTCATTTGCTTAAATTATTAATAGTCATAGAAAGTTTTATCCATCAATAAAAATTAAATTGTAAACGATGAAAATCTTAATTTGTTTAAGTAACGTACCAGACACAACTACAAAAATCAAATTTACGGATGATAATACTAAATTTGATGAAACAGGTGTTCAATGGGTTATTAATCCTTGGGATGAACTAGCACTAACAAGAGCTCTTGAGCTAAAAGAAGATGCCGGTGCGAATGTAGAAAAAGTTACAGTTATAAATGTAGGATTAGCAAACACTGAACCTACCATACGTAAAGCATTGGCTATTGGAGCTGATGATGCGATAAGAGTAAATGCGGAACCGAAAGATGCATTTTTTGTTGCCTCTCAAATAGCAAATGCTATTAAAGATCAAGGGTTTGATATTATTATAAATGGTATTGAATCAAGTGATTTTAATGGTTCTGCTGTAGGTGGAATGTTGGCAGAAATGTTGGATCTTCCTTCTGTATCTGCAGTTTCAGCCATGAAAGTTGAAAATGGTGCAATTGTTATCGACCGTGAAATTGACGGTGGAAAAGAAGTGTTATCTATTGAAACACCTTTTTTAGCAGTGGTTCAAAAAGGAATTGCTTTAGAACCAAGAATTGCAGCCATGCGAGGAATTATGATGGCCAGAAAAAAACCTCTAACTATAATTGAAGCAGTTGATGTTCAGGCAATGACTGATTTTGTTGCATATGAAATGCCACAACCTAAACCTCCATGTAAAATGGTTGATGCTGATAATGTGAAAGACTTAGTTAATCTTTTACATAATGAAGCAAAAGTTATTTAATTAATTTATTGGTGAAATAAAAATATTAAGATATGTCAGTATTAGTATTTACAGAAAATTGGGATGGAAAATTCAAAAAATCATCTTTTGAATTAGTATCATATGCCAGCAAAATTGCAGAAATGCTAAATACATCAACTGTAGCTTTATCAATTGGTAATGTTACCGAAGATGAATTAAAAAATCTTGGAAAACATGGTGCAGATAAAATATTATCGGTAACCGATGAAAGATTTAATTATCTTGAAAATCAAGCTTATACTTCAGTTATTGCGCAAGCTGCTGCAAAAGAATCGGCAAGCGTATTGGTTTTTGCGAACAACAACATGGGAAAAGCATTAGCTCCAAGAGTAGCTGTTAAAATGAATGCAGGATTAGGTGCAGGAGTTGATCAATTACCAAAATCAACAGAACCATTTACCATTCATAAAAAAGTATATTCGGGTAACGCTTTTGGAAATGTTATTATAAAAACCGATGTTAAAGTTCTTACTCTTATGCAAAATTCTTTTATGATTGTTGAAAATCAGAAAGATGGAGCTGTGGAAACTTTTGCACCAGAAGTGAATGAGGCACATTTTAAAACAAAAGTTAAAGATGTAGCTAAGCAAACAGGTCAAATTATTCTTACCGATGCTGAAATTGTAGTTTCAGGCGGACGTGGAATGAAAGGAGCTGAAAATTGGGGCGCTATTGAAGAATTAGCGGAAGTATTAGGTGCTGCAACCGCATGTTCGCGACCAGTTTCTGACGAAGGATGGAGACCTCATAATGAGCATACCGGACAAACTGGAAAAATTATTGCTCCTAATTTATATATTGCGGCCGGTATTTCCGGAGCCATTCAACACATTGCTGGTGTAAGTGGAACCAAATGTTTGGTTGCAATTAATACCGATAAAGATGCACCAATTTTTGAAGTTGCAGATTATGGTATTGTTGGAGATGCTTTGAAAGTATTACCAGAACTTGTGGCTGGAATTAAGGAACTCAAATCATAGTTTTGAACCTATCTATTGAATATATTTTAGACAATAAAGACAAAGGGAACTAAGGCCCTTTGTCTTTTGTTATTTAAGCCGATTAATTCACGAGATAAAGAATTTGGTTTGTTTAAAGAGTTGAATATAATAGATTTGTATTGTGTTTATTTAAATATTATACAGCTTAAATTTGGGCTATCGTTTAAAATAAAAAATGGAGTTCAACTCGCTGTTATTTATGGCATAACATTTTCTTAATAATTAAGTCCCGAAACTTTAGCTCATGCGAAGCATAATTTTTCGGGTTAATAAAACTTTTGAATATGATAAAACAATTAATTTTCGGCGCTTCTTTATTAATTACTATAGGAGTTCTGACATATACTATTAGAAAATACATAGCTTATTTCAAGTTAACAAAGATGAATTTTCCGATCAGAAATATTGGAAAAAGAATATCAATAATGCTTGAAGTAGCCATCGGACAAACAAAAATTTTCCGTCGCCCTGTACTTGGGTTTTTACATGCACTCGTGTTTTGGGGATTCTGCGTGATTCTTGTTGGTAGTGTTGAAATGGTAGTTGATGGACTTGCAGGAACAGAGCGGGCTCTGGGAGTTTTGGGTCTTGTTTATAATATTATTTTTGGCAGCGGCGATGTATTTGCACTAATAATTGCATTTGCAATCATAATATTTTTAGTACGACGATTGTTCCTGAATGTAAAGAGGTTCAATGGTATTGAGATGAAGCATAAAAACCATTTGGATGCGAATATTGCACTTTCATTAATTCTTCTTTTAATGATTACCCTTTTGGGGATGAATACATTTTATTTAGAAAATGCAAGTCGCTTAGGACATGATATTGTTGGAGTGTATCCTGTCAGTTCTTTCTTTGCAACATTCTTTTCAGGATTGTCTGACGCAAGGGTGTATTTTTTACATGAATTCAATTGGTGGGCACATATTTTAATTATATTCTTTTTTGCCAATTATTTGCCTTACTCAAAGCACTTTCACGTGTATTTGTCGGTGCCAAACGTTTTTTTAAGTCGCTTGCAACCTTTAGGGTATTTATCGAATATGCCTAACATTACTAAGGAAGTAAAATTAATGTTAGATCCGAATGCTGCAATGCCAGAAACGGAAGAAGAAGGTATTGAAAAATTTGGAGTTGCTGATATTCAGGATATAAGTTGGAAAAATTATTTTGACTCTTTGGCTTGTACTCAATGCGGCAGATGTACTGCTGTTTGTCCTGCAAATATTACCGGTAAAAAACTGTCTCCACGAAAAATTATTATGGATGTAAGAGCTCGTATGAAAGAAGTGGGAGATGAGCTGGTTAAAAATAAAGATTTTACCGATGGTAAAACAATGCTCCGAGATTACATCTCAGAAGAAGAATTGTGGGCTTGCACAACCTGTAATGCATGTGCTCAGGAATGTCCAATAAATATAAATCATCCATCAATTATTGTTGATATGCGTAGATATTTAGTGATGGAAGAAGCTGCTGGACCAAGCGAATTAAATGCCATGTTTAATAATATTGAAAATAATGGCGCCCCATGGCAATTTAATCAACAAGATAGAATGTTATGGGCAGAAGAAATTTACATGAATAAAAATAATGCCGATGCGTAACTCATAGTATTATGGAAGAAAATAAAATAAAAATAAATGTTCCCATTATGGCCGATCGCTTTGCTAAAGGCGAAAAACCAGAATATCTGTTTTGGGTTGGAAGCGCAGGAGCATTCGACGATAGATATAAAAAAGTATCTCAGGCTTTTATAAAAATACTAACATATCTAAATATTGATTATGCAGTTTTAGGTGTTGAAGAATCATCAAGTGGCGATATTGCCAGAAGAGCAGGGAATGAAATGCTTTTTCAAATGCAAGCCATGACAAATATTGAAATTTTCAATGCTTACGAAGTTGCGAAAATTATCACTTGCGATCCACATGCATACAATACTTTTAAAAACGAATATCCCGATTTAGATGGAAACTATGAGATTATTCATCATAGCCAATTCCTACAAAAACTAATTGAGGATGGCATCTTAAAAATTGACGCAAATCCATTTAAAGGGAAAAAGGTAACTTATCACGATCCATGTTATTTGGGGAGAGCCAATGGTGAATACGAAGCTCCAAGAATGGTATTGAAAGCATTAGGCCTTAAATTGCTAGAAATGCCAAGAAACAAAAGCTTTGCTTTGTGTTGTGGTGCTGGAGGCGGACAAATGTTTAAGGAGGCGGAAAAAGGCGATAAAGAAATTTTTATCGAACGAATTGAAGAAGCCTTAACATTGAATCCCGATGTGGTAGCAACAGCTTGTCCGTATTGCATGGTAATGATGACCGATGGCTTAAAATACAAAGATAAAATAGATGAAATAAAAAATTACGATATTGCGGAGCTTATTGCTCAGGCTTTGGACTTATAAAAAAGTAAATAACTCAAAAAATATAGATAATGGAAAATGCTAAAGTATTAAAAGGTGGTGAATTTCTTGTAAGAGATTTTGATACAAATGAAATATTTATTCCAGAAGAATTAAATGAAGAGCAGCAAATGATTGCTCAAACTTGTCAGGATTTTCTTGAAACGGAAGTATTACCTCACCTTGATGCTATTGATGCTCAGCAGGAAGGTTTAATGCCTTCAATCCTTGAAAAAGCTGGCGAATTAGGTTTACTTGGAATCTCAATTCCCGAAGAATACGATGGATTTGGGCAAGATATTGTAACCGGAATGGTTGCAGCTGAAAAATTAGGTGCTGGGTATTCATTTTCTGTGGCATATTCATGCGATACTGGAATTGGTACATTACCAATTGTTTATTATGGTAACGAAGAACAAAAACAAAAATATCTTCCAAAACTAGCTTCCGGTGAGTGGAAAGGCAGTTATTGTTTAACTGAACCTGGAGCAGGATCGGATGCAAACTCGGGTAAAACAAAAGCTGTATTATCAGAAGATGGCAAACATTATATATTAAATGGTGCAAAAATGTGGATTACAAATGCTGGATTTGCTGATGTTCATACAGTATTTGCCAAAATTGATAACGACCGCGTTTTAAGTGCCTTTATTGTTGAAGCCAGTTCCGAAGGAATTGTTTTGAATCCAGAAGAAAAGAAAATGGGTATCAAAGGTTCTTCAACAAGACAGATATTCTATAACGATGTAAAAGTACCGGTAGAAAACCTATTGGGTAAAAGAGGCGAAGGATTTAGAATTGCTCTAAACATTCTTCACATGGGAAGACTTAAATTGGGTGGTAATGTTATTGGTGCTGCAAAAATGGCTATCAATCAATCGGTACAATACTCAAATGAGAGAAAGCAGTTTGGTATGCATTTGTCAAGTTTTGGTTCTATTAAGCATAAATTGGCTGAGCAAATGATCAGGACTTTCACTACAGAATCGGCTGTTTATAGAGCTTCAAAATATGTTCAGGATGAAGCAGCTCGCAATCATGCAAATGGTGTAGCTTATGGTTTAGGAATTATGGAAGCTTATAACCAATTTGCTATTGAAGCTGCTTTGTTAAAAGTTTATGGTTCCGAATCGCTTGATTTTATTGCTGACGAAGCTGTTCAAATTCATGGTGGTATGGGTTTCTCGGCTGAGATGATGGTAGATAGAGGTTATAGAGATTCCAGAATAAACAGAATTTTTGAAGGTACCAATGAGATCAACAAAATTCTTACCATTGATACTATCATAAAACGCGGATCGAAAAAAGAAATTCCATTGTGGGACAGAGCTTGCGATGCCTATGCTTTACTTCAAAATCTAGAGGAAACGGGTGTTAATGGAATGGATTATTTTGAGGAAAAATATAAGTATGTTAATAATATTAAATCTCTTGCTTTAATACTAATAAAGTCTGCATCTGATAAATTCCAGAAAACATTAGTTCATGAGCAAGAAGTTTTAAATCATATTTCTGATATTGTTATGCAAGCCTATGTAGGTGAATCCACTTATTTAAGAGTGAAGAAACTTGCTGAAATGAAAGGCGAAAATGCTATTGATCTTTATAAAGATATATTGGACGTATTCCTTCATGATTCAGCCACAAAGGTATATAAATTGGCAATTGATGCACTGAACTCAATTGAGGATAAAGATAATTACGATAAAATTATGAATGCAATTAGAATTTTTACTAAAGTTGCTCCTCTTAATATTAAAGAATCAAGAAGACGATTGGCCGATAAATTAATCGCTGAGAATAAATATTTTATGTAGAACAATAGTTTCTAATGATATTAGCCTCGTTGAATTTTATATTTGACGAGGCTTTTTATTTAGAATATAATGCGCAAAGCAATTTATTATAGTAATTTATGACAAAAGGAGTTAAATATTTATCGATAGATTATTATTAACCTGAACTCGACATAAGAAACTTTAATAGAATGCTAATAATTATGTGTTTATATGATTTAGAACTGTAGTATCAAGTAATCAGACACAAGTATGAAGAAATATGTACATATTTTGTATTGAATCTTGATACCTGTCTGCCGACAAGGCAGGCTTTGTACTTGATACTATAAGACGGATTTCAAAAAAGATTGAATACCAGATATTTGTATCGAATTTTATTTCGAACTGAGGTTATTAGAAATCGAAATTTGTAAAACAAAAAATGACCGACAAGCAATTGATCGGTCATTTTGTATATAAAATTGATAGTTTTAAAGCAAGCAAAAGGCTATCAATTTTTTGAAGACTATTAAGTTTGAAGGTTATTGGGTATTAAATGTGGTTGATTCGTATCCTTTATTCTGGTGTATAAGTCTATTTCAAGTACTAAATGCTTAATTATTACATCCAATTCGTTTTTAAGTTTATTGCAGCCATGAACAAATGATTCTTCATTTGTTTTGTTCAAAACAGCATTGTTCTCAGGGCTTTTTAAACTTCTTCGCATAAACGGATTATCAATTAATCTTTTTAAGAATATACTACATTCTAAAAGTAAGAACAGAATTTGTCCATTGGGCTTGGCTAGAGCATAATCTTCTAAAGAATAAACAATACTTGTAATTTGATACCCAGTTAATGTGATTGACTCTTTTGAATCGCTTTTAAGGTTTTTAAGCACTCTGATTAATACTTTAGCATTGCTATTACTATTGTCATCTTTTTTGTTAAGATTATGTAGTGCCAAAATTGAGTTGGAACTTTCCAATGAGCAAGTATACTTATTTAAAATGAGGGTATAAGTATTTGAATAAATTCCGGAGGCAAACGCTCTGTTTTGTTGCCAGAAGCCAAAGTAAAGACAGAAGTGATAGAGCCATGATTGGATGGACATTTCTAAAGCAAGTGGTTGTGAATCACGAGTTGTACCTCCGGGAATGCTTTTAGTAATATTTTTTTTGTTAGTTCCTTTAAAATAATTAATTCTTGAACATTTGCATCAATGGTACAATGGTCGTCGCTTTTTGGTAAAAAACCATTAAAAACCATCAATAAATCAACTTTATCTGTTGTTGCAATATTTGTATTTAATGAAGTTCCACCTATTTGAACGAATTCAACTAAAATATTTTGTGCAAGTAGTTCAGCCTTTAATAATTCTTCTAAATAACTAGCAAGTGATAGAGCTTGTTGCGTTATTTTATTATCAACAGGCTTCATAGCCTTAGTAATGTAATTTAGCCAAGATTCATCACCATATGAATTCATAAGGATCGTATTTTTACGCTGGTTAATATTTTTAATACCTTGGTGAAAGTCGCTCATTTTGAAAAAAAATTGATTAATTATTCGTTGTAATCTCCTTCATCATTTTCCAGGGGTTGTTCCTCAGTTCCTCCTCTTAATAAATGAAGTTCAAAAGCACTCAATTTGTCAAAACGCTCAAAATTTTGTTTAGTGGTATTCTTATTTCTATGCAAGCGTTTCAAATTCATAAAAGTTTTATTTACATGTTTCTATATATTTATTGTAAAAACAAGGAAAACGTATTTAAAAATTTGAATTTATTTTTTTAATATAGTGTTAATGCCCTGTAAATCAGCACAAAAAATAATTTAAAAAAAACAAGGGTAGTTTAAATTATGTTAAAGAAACTCAAAATACATTTATTTCTTTTTAATATAATTTAGCCAAGAGTCATCACCAAATGAATTCAAAAAGGTCGTATTTTTACGCTTGTTAATATTTTGAATGCGTTGGTGAAAGTTGCTCATTTCTAGTTTTTATTAATTTCTATAATAATATGAATGAAACAAAGCTTATCCTGCTGTTGTTGTGGCTTGGTCTTCTTCATCTTCTTCTGGAGGTAATTCTTTAGTTCCACCTTTAATAATAATTAGATCATAACAGCTTAATTTGTCGAAATGATCAAAATTTTGTTTATTGTTGTTTGTATTTCTAAGTAAGTGTTTCATGATATAAAAGTTTTTAGTTTATATGTTTCTATATATTTATTGTAAAAACAAGGAAAACGTATTCACTAAATTGAATTTATTTTTTTAAAAAAGCATTAAGGTGTTGTAAATCAGGGATAAAAAAAATAAAAAAAAAGTAAGTGAAAATAATATTATGTTAAATAAACTCTCTGTATTATTTTTTTTTATATCATTTTTATTAGTTGGTAATAGCATAAAATTGTCTGCTTTTTCTAAGGATTCTGTGATATTAAGAAATAATTATCTTGGCGAAAGGATTTTATCTTTTAAATATTCTGATCAAAAAAAGGCGCTAGGTGCTATTATAAATAAGCAATTAATAGTTGAATTAAATCAATTTGATAATATTACAAACGACCAATTAACATTATTTTACGATCATATTGCAAATTTATTAGATGAAAAACTTATCGAAGAATCATATGAGTTATTGGAATTTATTGAAACGAGAAATAAATTAAATGATAGAAATTTTGATTGGAAATACTATTATTGGGTAGGGGTTAGCCAAAGAATAGATTCTAATTTTCCCAATGCTATTATTTCATTTAATAAGTCCTTGTCTCTAATAGATAAAAAAAAACATAAAGAGGAGTTTGGTAAGATTCTCTATAATAAAGCGTTAGCATATTATAGGAATGGAGAAAAGGAAGAATCTTTACCTTTATTATTGGAGTCAGCGACATATCCATTACATCCAAGTATTATTTTTGACATTCAACGACGTATTTCATCAATACATTGTCAATCAAGCGATTATAAAAATGGATTAATGTATGCTAATTTAGCTGTTCAGTCACAACTTGATAGCTTTGCTATTAAAACTTATAAGGAAATACCAAATTCGTTTGATAAAATAATTAGGTTTGTTACATATGGAAGTGCACTTCAATCTAGAGCTTTTATTTTAAGAGAAATGGCTCAAACGTCGCCTGACTCAATAGAGTTATTGAATTATTCTTTAAGAGATGCAGAAGCATCAATTATTGCCTTTGAAAAATATAAAAGAAATCTAGTCTTTGAAAGCGATTTATTGCATCTAAATAATGTTTATAGATATTTCTATTACAAAACCATTGAGGCCATATCGAGACTCTATATTGCGAATGCTAATGCGGATTTATTTCAGGAAGCTTTGGTGTATTCCGAAATGGATAAAGTTTCAGCCTTGCTTCGTACGCTTCAAAAAGACGTGGCATTAAATGAATCAAACATTCCAGATTCCTTAATATCTAAACACAGATTGCTATATAAGCAGTTAAGCGAAATTGAAGCCAAAAGATATCATGAAAATGCCAATGTGAGAATTGAGGACGAAGAGTTACTTTCGTTAAATCTTAGATTATATGAACTGGTTACCCAAATTAACGACTTAGAAGAAAATTTGGAGCTATCATATCCAAAATATAAAGAAGAAAAATATAAAGTAAAGCTTCCAAATCTTGATTTTATTTACGATTTGTCAAAAGAAAAATCAATTTTGGAGTATGTGGTATCAAACGAAAAAGTATATGCTTTTTTAATAAACAATGGTGAAATTTATTTTCATGATTTTTATTATAGAAAGGATTTCATCTCGTCTATTGAGAGCTTGCAGCAAATGATATCAAATGGCAATGAGCTTAACTTTTCTATTGAAGAGCAAAAGGAATTTTCGGATATTTCGCATCTCTTGTATTTGGAATTAATTCAACCGTTTGAGAAACAGATTACTAAAAAATCTTTATTAATTGTGCCCGATGAACAATTGGCTCTTATTCCCTTTGAAGTGCTTTTAAAAACAAAAAAAGATAGTTTGAAAAGTGTTAATTATTCAAATTTGGATTATTTGATTAATCATTTCGATATTTCGTATACCTATTCGTTAACCTTACTTCAAAAACAAAATATTTTAACAAAAAGCCTTCGCAAAAACACTATTTTTGCGATGGCTCCGAGATATGAGTCCTTGAATGAGAATGATAGCAATCAGTATTTTACTTTTCGTGACAACAAGAAAAAATTAGGTGCATTAAGAGGTGCAAAAGAGGAAGTTGAAAATGTGAGTAAAAGAATAAAAGGAAAATCATTGCTAAATAATTTTGCATCAGAGGAGGCTTTTAAAAAGCATGCTGGCGAATACAGTGTATTGCATTTGGCCATGCATACTCTTATTAATAATGAAAACCCAATGTATTCAAAGCTAATTTTCACACCCAATGTCGATCATCGAGAAGATGGAATGTTAAACACCTATGAATTGAGTAATCTGCATTTAAATGCCGATTTGGTTGTTTTGAGTGCTTGTAATACGGGATTTGGAAAAGTTAATAAAGGAGAGGGGATTATAGGTTTATCGCGTGGCTTTTTTCAAGCGGGTTGTAAAAGCCTATTAGCAACCCTTTGGTCAGTTTCCGACGATGCAAGCACCAATATTATTGAGGGGTTTTATAATGGTTTGGAACAAGAATATTCAAAATCATATAGTTTGTCTGAGGCCAAACGAAATTATTTAAAGAATACTAAGGGAATGCTTGCACATCCATTTTTTTGGGCGGGTTATATATCCATTGGAAATGATGATCCAATAATTTTAGCAAAATCGAACAAGTATATTAAACTTTTTGGAATAATTGGATTATCATTAATTCTATTAATATTAATAATTTGTGTATTATATAGAAAAGAAAAAACCGGAACAAATTCCGGTTTTCAGTCAAACTAAACAAACGGTACTTTTGATTCATACCTTTGTTAAAACAATACACAAAGTTGCTAAAAATTATTCACTTTACGAAGTCCTTTTTTTGTTACATAGCATTATTTTATTTTTTTCAACACCTCTTGAGCCTCCAAGCTATAGGTTCCCTTACTTTTTACAATATTTTTTAATTCCGATTTTGCTTTATTAATATTTTTATTTTTCAAAAGGCATAAAGCTTTGTACCAATTTCCGGCATCGGTATACAATGTGTAATTAGCATTATCAAATTTATCGAATACTTCAATGGCTTCGGTGTATTTTTCATTTTCCATTAAGGAACAGCCTGTTATTAATAATATTTTTGGGTTTCTTTGCGATTCTAAACTAAGTAAATTGATTAATTGTAAGCTTAAGCCATAATCTTTAGCTTCAAACGATTCAATAATTTTTGTTAGTTCTATTTCTGAAGTAACACTTCGTGTTGTCATTGAAGGATTCCAAACTGCATAATAGCTATTAAATAACTTGTCAGGATTTTGGAATTGCCTAGCAATAGTATAAATGGCTGTGCCTGAAAATACGGTTATCGACGCAGCTGCCCAATACCATTTGTTTTGCAAATTAATAACTTTGCTTTGTTTTTGCGCAAACACTTCATTATGAATGGTGTTTAGTTGATTTTTGAAGTGCTTAACTTTTATTTCGGTTTTAATAGCCGAATCAACCTCTTTATGCAGATTTAGCTCATTATTTAAATTGCTATCATTTTTACAATCTTGTATGAATTTAATATTCTCCTGCTTGTTCATTTTCCCATACAGGTAATTCAAAATTTTCTGTGTTTGCATTTCTGAGTTTCTCATAATCAGGGTTTTCTTTAATTTGTTCAATCAAATATCGTTTGCATTTCGATCGTTTATTTCTTGTATATTCTTCCGATGTAAAATTCATTTTTTTACTAATTTCTTCTGAGCTATATCCTTCTAATGTTAAGGATATTATTGTTTTACATTCACTATCAAGCTTTTGAAATTCATGGTTAAATAATCGATGTTTTTGTTCTTGAATTTGTTTGGTAACAATTTCGTCAACGTCGTCTATTTCATCGTCCATGTCAATTCCATCTTTCAATCGACCGTACCAATCACGCTCTTCCTTGTGAATTACTCTCTTAGCAATGGATATTATATAAGTTTCCAATGTACAGCTTAGGCTTAAATTTCCTTCGAGCGCTTGTCTGTAAAAGATTTCAAATGCATCTTGAACCGCTTCTTTTGCAACGTTTTGCGAGATGTTTGTTCCAAAAGCGTATCGTTCAATATGTGTATAAACCTTTTTGTAAACTTTTTTTAATATTTTTTCATTGCCGTTGAGTATTTCCTTAATTTGTTTTTCTCCCGGGATATTACTCATCTCATTAATTGATTCCAATTGACACTAAAACGTAATCACTTATTTTTTTTACTTTGTTAATTTGAATTAAAATGCACCATACAACTATTTGTTAATTAAGACAATATGGCGAGGTATTTTTTTTGAAATTTTTTGCACACATAAAAAATTATGTTAAGTAAAATGACTTTACCACTGTATTGGGTTTATATTTTTTTCTATTAAATATTCGTTTGTTTTACTAAAATGATGATTCCCAAAAAAACCGCGTGAAGCCGACAATGGCGATGGGTGAACTGATTTAAGTACTAAATTCTCAGAATGATTAATTAATTCAGCTTTTTTTTGTGCAAATGCTCCCCATAATAAGTAAACAATGTTTTTCTTTTTAGTGGCAAGAGTTCTAATTACCTCATGTGTAAATTCTTCCCATCCTTTTTTCTGATGTGAACCTGCTTCATGTGCTTGAACAGTTAAGGTCGCATTTATCATAAATACACCTTGCTCTGCCCATCGAGTTAAATTGCCAGTTTCAGGAATGGCTAATCCTAAATCGTTATTTATTTCTTTAAAAATATTTCGTAACGATGGTGGAAATTTAACTCCATCCTGAACTGAAAAACACAAACCATGTGCTTGATCGGGTCCATGGTATGGGTCTTGGCCAATTATAACCACTTTAACCTTATCAAAAGGACAAAGATTAAAAGCATTAAATATTAACTTAGCTGGTGGATAAATAATGTTAGTTTGGTATTGTGTTTTTACAAAATTACTTAACGATTTAAAATAGGGTTTTTCAAATTCGTTTTGAAGTTGCTCATTCCACGATTTTTCTATTTGGACATTCATAGTTGGCAATAATTTTTAGCGAAGATAATAATTAGCAATTAAGAATTAATAATGAAAAATTAAGGATTAGTAATGAACGATGAAAAATTATAGGCTGAGATTGAGTAATTATTTTATATTTGCTGAAATATATTATTGTAAATAACCTATTACCATGAAAAGAATACTGTTAAATATTATTGCGATTTGTTTTGTGTCAAATGTTTTTTCACAGGCACTAAACACGTATGAGCAAGATTTTAAAGAACTAACCAATATTGTTCATTCAAGCTACCCATTAAATGATTCCATAAATAATTTGCTGCTAAAATGTGAGCCAGACTATTTGCAGAAACTTAAAAATTGTGAGGATAAGGATATGTTTTTAATAGTGGCTGAGCAATACTTAGCCAAGTTAAATGATGGACACACAAAAATTGATTGTTATCAGCCATTTACTAGAAAGGGGTATCATCAAATAAAATTTAATTTTATTAACGATAGACTATATATATCAAATTATTCGAATTCGGTGCCCGATAATTATATTGGTAAAGAAGTAATTGAAATAAATGGAATAGATATTAAAACAATTTTTCAAAAGGCTAAAGATTATATATCGGCCGATAATGATGTTTGTTCGAATAATTATTTAAGTTATCTACTTAGGCTACCCACTTTTCTCGACTTTTTGGGAATAGATACAAATTCAGAATTGGAACTTAAATTGAAGGATGAAACAGTTCTAATCTGGTTTAGAGATACAGAGAAAAAGGAAGCCTATGTAAAATATAATGATGAAAGCTATCCAATAGACAATCAAAACCTGACTTATTATAAAGCAAAGGAAAATGAATTAACAGGATGGTCTAATAAGCTTTTTGAATATAAAATACTTGAAGAATCGAATACTTGTTATTTCAATTTCAGAGAATGTCTTGATATTCAGTGGTTAAATACTAGCAAAGGAGCATTTAAGCCATTCCCTAATTGGTTGGTGAAAATATTTTGGTGGTTTAGAGGCGGTAACTTTAGTACGTTTTGTAAAAAAATGTTTAAAGCGATTGATAAAAATAATATTGAGAATTTAATAATTGATTTGCGACCCAACAGAGGAGGTACTAGTATTCTGGGTTATCAATTGTTAGATTACTTAACTGATATTGAAAATTTAAAAGATTATAATGAGCAATTAGTGCTCTCTGATTTATTGAAAAGTAACCATCCAGATTATTTTAATCAAGTGGTTCAAGAAGAACATTTAACCGTAGATTCATTACCTCAAATAATTACATCGGACAATAGCAATGGAGTTAATGACTATTTAAGAGCTAAAGATTCACCTTATTATCAAGCAAAACCAACAAAAAAGTTTAAAGGTAAGGTGTATGTTATGGTAGGTGATAGAACATTTAGCAGTGCTGCTATGATTGCGGTGCTTTTTGCCGATAATAATTTGGCAACCATTGTTGGTAATCCAATGGGAATGGGTGCTTCCAGTTGTGGTGAGGTTCTTAGTTTTGCTTTAACAAATACAGCTGTAAAAGGAACACTTTCTTGCAAAAAATTCACTCGCCCCAATAATGATCTTGGAAAAGAACTAAGTATAGATATCCCTCTAACAAATACGGAACGAAATAATTATGAAGGGGTGGATTATGAATTTGAAGAATTATTGAAGATTATTAATAATGACAATAAAATTGTGAATTAGATAATTTTTATCATCCAAATTGTCCAAAACAACCTTTATTTTTAGTCTATACCTTCGGGTGAATTTTACAAGCCGTACCACGACTCAAAGTCGTTGGACGGCTAAACTCTCAACTTAACATAAATATATTTCCAAAGTAAAAATATTCATTATATAACCTTCTGTATTATTCATATTATTAGGCGTTTACGCCAAACCTGACAAAAGTCATGTTCTCAAAGCGATACGTTTTGCCCCTTTTTGCAATTAATATATAGAAGCACATAATTATTATCGCTTTGCCATTGCTGTCATGTTCGGTGAACGATGTCAGAATGGTTTGCAGAAATGAATATTTAAATCTGTCATCGTCGAATGACATGACAGCATTTAAGAAACAAAAAACAATACAATGAATGAACTTAAAACCTTAGACATTGCCCACCATTTTTGCCGGTGCTTGCATATTGGGCAATACCGGTACTAATTGTTTTTAATTATTGTTGCTTATTGGTAGAGCAATAAATTTATTGTTTAAATTTATTGTTTAGAATTATTAAAAAGCTAAGTTTAAACAAAGAGACTGTTGCACATTTAAACAAATTAGAACTTAAAAACATACATGGTGGTAAACCTCCAACTACTTATGACTGTTTGTCAGAAACACAACCAAGGCCTCAGAATCCTGCTCCAAATACAAGAGGAGTTGACTATACTTGTATGTGGGAGGCTTGCATGTAAAACATGAGAAGGAATCTATTTTATATATTAGTTTTGGCCATGCTGTTTATCAGCATGGCTATCTGTAATTATTCTTGTGCTCAACAGATTAACTTAAGTGGTTACGTAATTAATCATAATAAAACACCTATTGCAGATGTTAATATCAAAGTTTTAGGGACTAATAAGGGTACAAAAACTAATATACAGGGTTATTTTTCTTTAAAAGATGTTGTAAACCCTTCGACTATACTATTTTCACATTTAAGTTATGAAAACTATTATGGCAAATTAGTTAGTGATAAAGATAGCCAATATCATGTTGTTTTAAGACCAAAAACATATATGTTAGGTGAAATTAGTATACAAAAAAATGTAAAAAGAAGGTTAACCGATAAGTATGAATACATTTCTAGTTTCGAAATATTCGAAGATAAAATCATATATATAGGCTTGCAAAACAGAAGGTTGAATCGAGCTAGTTTGGTTCTATTGGATTTTTCAGGCAAAGTAATAACAAAATTGCCAATTGAAGGTAAATCTGAATTATTCAAGGATTGTATAGGTAATGTACATTTAGTTCAAAGTGATACCGCATACCAATTGTTTTATGATGGGATTAAAATTCATAAATTATACCCAGCTTCAAAAGAATTTTTTTATGAGAAACTGAATGACTGTATTACTACATCCAACAATCTATTTATTTATAAAAAATATTATAATAATAATCAGACCTTACTATATTATTCTGTGAATAGTGAAACGGGAAAGTATCATGATATGTGGATGGATGAATCGGCATTGGGTAAGTCTATTTTTAACCAAAAGAAGTATCTAAACGAATTTGAAGAAAGATTTTATAAAGAAATATTTGTAAAACCCATATACTGTCCAATGTTTAAGGCAAATGATGAAATTATAGTTTTTAATCATATTGATAATACTATTGATGTCTTTAATGAACATGGCATTTTTATCGATAGCAGGAGGATTGTTTACCATGCGTCTAAAAAATGGGATAATCTAATTTTGCATGATGAAGGAACTGAAAGTTTCTATGCGGTATTCGATAATGGTGGAATAAAAACATTAATAAAGATTAATGAAGAAAAAGGGACATTAACAGAAGAGAAGTATATGATAAATGGAAAACCTTTTCCAAAAAATCTCAAAATACACAATGGGGTAGCTCTTTTCATTTATAGAGATAAAGATAACCTAGGTTATTCTCGTTTATATTTTCAGAAATTAGCACATCAATAAATGTTATAAGTGAGAGCTATGGTTTATTTGGAGGTATAGGAGGTGAAATTCTAATGTCATATTATAGAGATGCTTAGCGATTTCTCTTTTTACTAGAAATCAGACTATTAGTTTTACACTTTTCATAATTATAATCGCTTAGCATCTTGTAACTCAATGGTAGTTTAATTTTTATAAATTAGTGCGCAAGAGAAACCAATTTATTTTGTTCATTTCTTAATAAACGAGCCCTTAACTTAACATAATTATATTTCCAAAGTAAAAATATTCATCATTCAACTCCCCGTATAGCTCATATTATTAGGTTTTTAAATTATACATGACAAAAGTCATATTCTTAAAGCGATACGTTTTGCCCCTTTTTGCAATTAATATATAGAAGCACATAATTACTATCGCTTTACCATTGCTGCGGTGAACGATGTCAGAATGGTTTGTTGAGAGGAATGCATAAACAGGTCATCGTTTAAAGGCTGCAGGCAGTGATTTCGCAGAAAAGTCTGATTTATACGGATTAAATCAGCGAACGGCTTTAGCCCGCAGCAAAGTTAAAATCACTGTCATCAGCGTTCTATTTTTTTTAACTTTCAAATTGTAAGTTTTTTTAGATAGAACTAAGCCTTTTTAGACAGCTTCTTTTAATGAGATTATATTTTTTGTTAGATGTAATTTGAATAAAGTGTTAAATTTAAAACGGAATTGCATTAATTGAATTGTTATGAAAAAAAGTTTGTTAAATTATACTAATTGGCTTATAATTCTTTTGTTATTTTCTTGTTCAGGTCATGATAGTTTTGAGTATTTTAATATTCACGACAACCGTAATAGCACGGATATGTTCCCGGTTCAGTTTGATGCAAATTCCCGTCTGTATTATTTATGTAAAATTTGGGGCTTAAATAAATATCACACAACTAATAATATAAGTAAAGTAGATATAGATGGGTTTTTACTTAATGAAATGCCAAAAGTAATTGATTCTTGTTCGTTTCATGATTTTAATAAAATTTTGGAGCGCTTTATTAATATTACAACCGATTTACCAGAACAGATTAATCTTAGTGATTTAAATGAATGTGATTCAATTAGATATTACTGGATATATAATAAACAGTTTATTGATTCATTAAACAGTATTAAGTTAGCTTATATTGTTAACCTAAAAGCCTCGGACAAATGCATGTATGTTAAAAAGAAAAGGTTAGGCACTGTGAAATTTACAAATGAGCAGAAATACGAAAATGTTAAGTTCCCGAATGAAACATATCAATTGTTGGCATTATTCAGGTATTGGAATGCAATTGAATACTTTTATCCTTATAAGTATAATTTACGAACTGATTGGAATTTGATTTTGAAACAACAAATAGTTGAGTTTAGAAATTGCAGAAGTGAACAAGATTATCATGAAAAAGTTAAGAGATTAGTTTGTTTTATTGATGATTCACATTCATACGCAAAATCGAAGTTAATAACACAAACATTCGGAAAAAATATGTCAAATGCAGATATTTTTTTCTGTGATTCGGGTTGGATTAAGATAGATGATTTTACCTTGAATTACAAGCAAAATTCCGAGTTAAAAGCTGGAGATATTATACTTGAAATTGAAAATCAGCCTATTGCAAAAATAGTGGATAGTCTTGGTTGTTTTATATCTGCCTCAAATCGGAAATCATGGTATCGTGATGTTTCTGATTTTTTGTTACGATCAGATAAAAGTACTCTAAACCTAAAAATTATTCGACGCCATCAAATAATAAACATTGTTGAACCATTGATTCATATTGAAAAATTAAAAGAAAAATATCTGCATGAAAAGAGACATTTTGCTCGTTTAAATAACGCAAAAATGCCTGCCGATGGCATTGGATATTTGGATGTTGAAAAGTTGTATGATGGAAATATCGACATGGCATTGGATTCATTAAGAAAATCAACAAAGGGAATAATTTTTGATTTAAGGTGTTACCCTCATGAACAAGTTGGGAAAAAATTAATTCAAAAATTGATAAACAATGATATTGCTTTCGCAAGACTATATTTTCCGGATATGTGTAGCCCTGGAAAATTTTTATTAAAAAAGGAGTTGGAAACTATAACAGCAAAAGGCGAATCCTATGATAATCCAATTGTAGTTTTAGTTGATGAAAATACACAGAGTAAATCAGAATTTTTGGCCATGGCATTTAGGTCATTGTCAAATGTTGTATTAATGGGTAGCCAAACAGCTGGAGCTGATGGAAATATTACAACATTGTATTTACCAGGAAATATAAAGACCGTTTTTTCAGGTGTAGGTGTTTTGTATCCAAATAATGAGCAAACACAACGTATTGGTATAGTACCTGATATTATAGTTGACAGAACTTATTATGGAATCCTAGCAGGTAAGGATGAAGTACTTGAGAAAGCCATAAATTACTTAAAAACAGTATCGGAACAATAAAAACAAATGAAATGAAAAATTTTGTAAAAAGAAGTATTATACTATTTGTAGGATATACATTTGGTTTTGCGGTATTAGCAAGTTTAGATTATGAAATGGTAAACATATGGCAGCTTTTTGAAATAGAAAACTTGGCATTCATACTCATTAGTAGTTTAGTGTTAACATTAGTTACATTATTTTTTATTAAAATAGCGCTGTTAATTAAACATAAAATAGAAGCTTAAAAGTAGCTATAAACTTATCTGATTTGGCTGTATTTTAACTGACGTTTGTTTTTTTATTAAAAAATAAGACCAGTCTACAGTAAGCAGGTAATAAGGTCTTTTCTAGTTGTTTGTAATATGCTACTGAGCTAAACTTTTAAAAAATAAGGTTATATTTGGGATCTTTAAAATCTTATTTTCAGTAGAGAACCTTAGTATGTGAGATTAAAGAAAGCATGAATAACTTTATTAGTTTATTAAATAATGGTTTAGCAGAAGGTTTTTACTAACATAAGGAATAAAATAACAATCACTTATAAATTAGAAAAGAGCCATTTTTATTAACGAGTATTTTGCAACTTATAAAAGTATAATTTTAAAAACAGAAATAATATGAAAGGAAAACTTCAAATCATCATAATCCTAATAAATACTATTGGATTATTTATTTTACTTTATTTTGTGATTCATCAAAAATCGCAAATCAAGAATCTTAACCTCATTATTGAGAAAAATAAAATTGAAAATCAATTGCATGAATTAACCAAAATTCAAATTGACCAATTAGGTGAAGAGTTAAAAGTGGAAAAAGCTTTAAGAGAAATGGATAAAATTTATGAGGATAATATAAAGGACTCTATTTAGCTTGTTCTTTCTAAAATTTTCTATTACGCAGACATATAAAAAATTTAGGCGGATATAGAGAATACTTATATAGCCAAATGGAAAGGGCAAGAAGACTACATTAGCGTTGAGGATTGGCAAAAACTACAAGCAAAAAAGGTGGAGGATTAAACCTTTGTGTAACTCTGGGCTTCTTTGAGAAACTCGGTGTAACAATTCATCGAAGATTATGCTAAAAGTAAAAATATTGAATATAATCCCAATGCTAATATTAAATTGGAAAAGTTTTAATAGTTTATGTCCAAAACAACCTTTATTTTTAGTCTATACCT
>JAEINW010000013.1 GCA_016342715.1 Salinivirgaceae bacterium
CAGGAAATGCAGGATCATCTCTTGCAGGAATATGTGCATCGCAAGGGCAAAAAGCCATTGTGTTTGTTCCCGCAAACGCTCCAGCAGCAAAACTTACGCAAATTTTAATGTATGGCGCTAAATTGGTTCCAGTTGACGGAACTTACGACGATGCTTTTGATTTAAGTATTGAAGCCTCACGTGAATTTGGCTGGTTTAATCGTAACACAGCGTTTAATCCATTAACCATTGAGGGGAAAAAAACTGTTTCGTTCGAAATATTTGAACATTTTAATGGTACTATTCCCGATTATATATTTGTCCCAGTTGGCGATGGAGTTATAATATCAGGTATTTATAAAGGTTTTGAAGATTTGTTGCTTCTAAATTTGATTGACAAAATACCAACAATTGTGGCAGTTCAATCGGAGGGAAGTAATAATATTATTTCAAATATTTCAAAACCTGATTTTACGTACAAATCAAGTTCTACCATTGCCGATTCAATTTCAGTGGATATTCCACGAAATTTTTATATGGCAAAACAATATATTAATGATTACAAAGGAAAAGTAGTAGAGGTTTGTGATAATGAGATAATGAAAGCATCGGTTTTATTAAGCAAAGAAACCGGTTTGTTTGCAGAACCAGCCGCTGCAGCAGCAATGGCTGGTTTTTTGCATTTAAAAAGTGAATTGAAAAATAATAATTTATCAAGTTTGGTATTACTAACAGGTAGTGGTTTAAAGGATTTGGCAGCGGTTTCGAAGCATATTATAAAGCCAGAACCAATAAATTGCAACCTAAGGGCTGTAAAAAAACTTTTAGAATTATAGAATAATATCTATATTGTTGAAGTTTTCAAAAAAGGTAAAAAATACATGGAAACCTTAATACTTAAAGCTACAAAAACGAATCCATATATTTGTTTTGACCCTTCAAGCAAGAAATATGAAATATCAGGTCAGTCATTTCCTGAAAATCCTATGGTTGCTTTCGATCCTATTTTTGATTGGCTAAGTAATAATTTAGCAAAGCTCGATCATCAAATGGAATTAACATTACAGGTCGATTATTTCAATTCAGCTTCCAATAGATTATTGCTTAAAATGTTTAGAATACTTGAGGTTCAAGTACAAGCTGGGAAGGACATTCGGATTTTATGGAATTATGAAGATGAGGAAATCCAAAACGATGGAATTATTTTTTCACGTATAGTTAATATCCCTTTCGAGTTTGTATATAAGCCTACTTACGATAATATAGATTAGGAAATTATACAAATATCATGATATCATTTGAACTTAATGGAGAAGCAATCCAATACAATGGGGTTGTTGATATTTCTTTGCTTAAATATGTTAGGCAAACCAAGTATTTAATTGCAGCTAAAGATGGATGTTCTGGAGAAGGAACCTGTGGAGCTTGTTTAATAGAAATGAATGGTAAACCAAAATTAGCCTGTAAAGTTAAAATGGCTGATGTGCAGGATGCTAAAATATTTACGGTAGAAGGTTTGCCAGAAAATATAAAGAAAATTATTGCACAATCGTTTGTAGATGCAGGAGCTGTTCAATGCGGTTTCTGTAGCCCAGGATTTGTAATGAGAACTAAATTGTTGTTGGAGAAAAATCCGAATCCTACGGTTGACCAGATTAAAAAAGCTATAAATACTAACCTTTGTCGGTGTACAGGTTACACAAAAATTATTGAAGCAGTTCAACTATCTGCCAAACGTATAGGTGGTGACGATCTTCCAAAAGAGAAGACTGATGGAAAAGTGGGTGAGCGTCTTAATAAATATGAAGCTTATAAAACAGCTATTGGTGAACGTAAATTTACCGACGATTTATATCTGGATGGAATGCTTTATAGCGCATTAAAATTTTCTGATCATCCTAAGGCAAAAGTGCTTTCTATAAACACTTTAGCAGCTGAAAAATTAGCCGGTGTTCAAAAAGTTGTAACTTATAAGGATATTCCTGCTGAAAGATATTTAGGCTTAATTAAAAAAGATTGGCCTTTAATGATTGCTGAAGGCGAAATTACCCGATATATTGGTGATGTTTTAGCCGGTGTAATTGCCGATACTGAAGAAATTGCCAGAGAAGCGCTAAGTCTTATTAAAATTGAATACCAGGTTTTTGAACCAGTAACCGATCCATATAAAGCTATTTTACCAGATGCACCAAAAGTTCATCCAAATACAGAAAATTTATTGGATGTTTGCAGCGTGTTGCGTGGTAATCCCGATGAAGCAATTGCAAAATCAAAATATGTAGCAAAAGGAGTTTTTCAAACCCAGCGAATTGAGCATGCATTTCTTGAGAAAGAAGCGGCAGTGGCTTTAAAAGATGGTTTAGGAATTAAATTATATAGTCAAAGTCAAGGGGTTTACGAAGACCGTCGTCAAATAGCTTTGATGCTTGGAGTTGACGAAGAAGAAGTTAAAGTTGAATTATTACCCAATGGCGGAGGTTTTGGAGGAAAAGAAGATCTTTCCGTTCAAGGTCATGTAGCTTTATTTGCTTATTTAATGAATAACCCGGTTAAATTAACATTAAGCAGGCAAGAATCTATTCGAATGCATCCAAAGCGTCATCCGGTTACTATGGATATGATTATAGCCTGTGATGAAAATGGAAAATTAACGGCAGCAAAACTAGAGGCCATTGGTGATACCGGAGCATATGCATCGGTTGGCGCAAAAGTTATGGAACGTGTGGCCGGTCATGCAACCGGAGGATATAGCGTACCAAATGTGGCTCTTAATGCAAAAACTGCATATACTAATAATATTCCATGTGGTGCTATGCGTGGTTTTGGTGCCAATCAGGTAACTTTTGCTTTAGAAGTTTTGATTGATGAACTTTGTGAAAAAGGTGGATTTGATCGTTGGCAAATGCGTTACAACAATGCTTTAGTTGATGGAGCTATGACTTCAACAGGACAGAAAGTTTATGGTGTGGGTATTCAGGAAAGTTTAGAGGCTTTAAAAGATGATTTTTATAAAGCCAAATACGCAGGTTTAGCCACAGGAATTAAAAATAGCGGTGTTGGTAATGGAATGATTGATGAAAGTGGCGTAAGAATTACCATAAAGTCTGAAAATAAGGTTTTAATTGAGCACGGATGGACCGAAATGGGACAAGGTGTAAATAATATGGCCATTCAAACCTTATGCACCGAAACCAATATTTCACCAGATATTATTACGGTTGAAATTGATACGGAAGCTCAAATAAAAACAGGAATGACCACATCATCGCGTGGAACTGCACTTTTAGGCTTGGCGATTATTGATGCGTCAAAAGAATTAAAAGAAGCGCTTAAAACAAAATCGTTAAAAGATTTAGTAGGAAGAGCTTATAATGGTAAATATGTTTGCGATTTTACCAATAAACCTGGAGCCGATGTGGATGAGCAAATTATTCATTATTCGTATGGGTACGCAGCTCAGCTTTGTATTTTAAATGAAGAAGGCAAAATTGAAAAATTCATTGCTGCTCACGATGGAGGAAAAGTAATGAATCCTATGTTATTTGAAGGTCAAGTACAGGGTGGAGTTCATATGGGACTTGGATATGCATTAACTGAAGATTTACCCATGAAAGATGGCTACTTGGTTTCCGATAAATTAAGAGATTTGAAAATTTTAAGAGCTACAGAAACTCCTGAAATAGAGGTTCGTTTTGTAGAAAAAGCTGATCCAGTAGGACCATACGGGGCAAAAGGGATAGGTGAAATTGGTTTAGTTCCCACAGCAGGAGCTGTTGCAAATGCTTACACTCAATTTGATGGAATAAGAAGATATAAGCTACCATTAAATATAAAATAATCAAAGATAAAAATAAATGCATTATTCTAATTAGCAAATAAATACTTTAGCTAATTGGAATAATGCCTTGTGTTTAGGAAGTTTATAAAAAGCTTTTCCTGAATGATTTTTTTTTGAGTAACAATTATTGTTAAAATTGGTGTTTTTGCACCGATTTTTATGCTTTTTAGGAAGCAAATAAATTTTAATAACCGAGTTTTTTTTATACATTTAATAGAAAAAGAAATATCATGATAATTCTGAAGGATGCAACTTTTATTGATTGGAAGACCCTTGAATTTAAACAAGGGCACGTGATAGTGGAGGAAGGCGTGAATAAGGCAATCCAGATTGTTGATGAATTGCCACAAAATTTCCCAGGTAAAATTATTGATTGTAAAGGTAAATATGTTACAAAGTCCTTTGGATGTGGACATCATCATGTATATTCAGCTTTGGCAACTGGAATGCCAACTCCAAGAAAAATTCCAGGAAATTTTTACGAAATATTAAAATATGTATGGTGGACTCTAGATAAATCGCTCGATTTAGACATGATAAAAGCAAGTGCCTATGTTACTGCTATTGCTTGCGCAAAAAATGGAGTTACGTTTGCTATTGATCATCATGCGAGCCCTTTTGCTGTAGAAGGTTCCTTACAAACCATTGCCGATGCTTTTAACGAAGTTGGAGTAGGGCATTTGTTATGTTATGAAATTTCGGATCGCGATGGAGTGAATATTGCTAATAAAGGACTTGAAGAGAGCAAAAATTATTTACAGAATAATCAAGGTTTGGTAGGTTTACATGCATCTTTCACCTTAACCAATAAAACTTTGAAAAAAGCTGCCGATTTAGCTAAAGAGTTTTCTACGGGCGTACATGTTCACGTTGCTGAAGATATATATGATCAGGAGCATTGTTACGATATTCATAATAAGAGAGTAATAGAACGCTTTAGAGATTATGGAATTCTTGACCTACCAAAATCATTGTTGGTACATTGTTTATACTTAACAGATGAAGAGCGTCATTTAATTAGAAATAGTGGAGTATATGTGGCTCAAAATGCAGAAAGCAACTTAAATAATAATGTTGGACAATTCAATTCTTGTGCTCTGGGAAATAATATCATGCTAGGAACCGATGGAATGCACAGTGATATGTTACGTGCAGCAAAAGCGACTTTTTATAATGGTCAAGCATCCGATACTATTGATTATCCTGAAATTTATCGTCGTTTTAGAAATGTTCATAATTACTTAAATGATAATAATTTTGTGGGTGATGGCGATAATAATTTGGTGGTGTTAGATTATCAACCCCAAACAGATTTTAACCAGCAAAACTTTTTAGGCCATTTCTTGTTTGGTATGGATTCAGCTCAGGTACAGCATGTAATTTCAAATGGTAAACTTATTGTTGAAAACAAAATAGTTACTACAGTTAATGAAGCTGATGTAAAAATGTATGCACGTGAACTTAGCAAAAAGCTTTGGGGAAAAATGAATGAAGTTGCTGTTTAGTTTGATTAATTTATATTAATAAATTTATGTCCTGGAACCTAAGGGCTTCGGGATGTTTTTGTAAATAAAAAAAATAGATATAAAATGTTGAATATTGATTTATTAGAGTGGATTGGGTACTTAGCCTCGGTGCTAATTTTAACATCAATGTTAATGAGTTCGTTTTTGAAACTGAGAATCATTAATATGAGTGGTGCCGCATTATTTTCCATTTATGGTTTTATGATTGGTGCTTTACCAGTAGGAATTTTAAATGCTTGCATAGTTTTTGCTAACATTTATCATTTGTATAATATATATAAAACAAAAGATAGTTTTAACTCACTTGAAATACGACGTGATAATAGATATCTGGTAGCTTTTATTGACTATTATAAAAAAGATATTATAAAATATTTTCCAAAATTTCAATATCACGATTGTATGAATACTTATACATATATGATATTAAGAAATATGGCAGTAGCTGGAGTATTTTTAGCTCGTGAATATGGCGACAAACTACTATATATTGGTTTAGATTATGTAATTCCAGAATACCGCGATTTAAAGATAGGGAAGTATGTGTATCGTGAAAAAATAAAGAAATTTAAAGAAGATGGCTATGAAAGAGTTTGTACAATTCCTCAAACCGATAGTCATGCTAAATACTTAGAAAAAATGGGCTTTGTAAAAGAAATAATTAATGATGAAGATCATTATGTATATAAATTGTAGAAATAATTTATAATTCTATTTATGATAAGGTTAAAAAGTGAATTTTGAATTCATTTTTTAACCTTTTTCTTTTTATGTTAAAATTCTGAGTATTTTTAGCACGCATAAAAAATAAAAATTTGCTTTCTGTTTATTACATAGGAATTGTTCAGGCGCTATTTGCAGCCTTGTTAATTTGGAAAAAGCCCAATTTAGCTTTGCCGACAAAATTTTAATTGTTTGCTTGTTATGTACCTTTTTATTCGTTAGGTATTGCATATAATGTTAACGATAAAATGACTGTTGAAGCAGATATGAATTTGAGTTTATACTCAATGCTTGATTTGGAAGATGAAACGGGATATGATGCAGCAAAAAATTATAACAATGGTTTTGATATTGGCTTAGGTGTAGAATATCAAATTAGCAAGTTTTGGCTGATTTTAACTTTGTTGAGGGCTATAGATCAAATCAGTGTAAATCAGTTTTTTTTAGCGTTATCCCTGCCTGGCGGCAGGCAGGTGCGTTCTAACTCTTTCAACTTAGCGATAGCGAATAATTTGAAAGTGTGCTGATAAAGCTTTTCACTTTTTTAACACCCTCGTATTAAGTTTTGAATTAGGAGTTTAGCCAATGAAACTTATTTTTTACAAATAAATAATAAGCTTTGCAAATAACATTTTATTCATAGATTTATTACATTTTCTCGAATTCACTATCATTTTCTGTATTTTGAAACATATTTAGTTTTGTACCTTTTTGTGTGTTCTTATCAATATTCTGGTTTGTCTTTGTTGTTTTTATTTTAGTTGGGGTTTTTCGTTTGTTGGTTTTCTCTAATTTGAAAAATGAAATTACATCTTTTAATTGTTCTGCTTGACTTGCTAATTCTTCAGCACCTGAAGCCATCTGCTCTGAACTAGCTGCATTTTGTTGGGTAACCATATTTAATTGTTGAATGGCGCTATTAATTTGTTCTGCGCCACTATTTTGTTCTTTTGACGCTGCAGCAATTTCTTGCACTAGCCTAGCTGTTTTTTGTATTTCAGGAGTTAACTCAATCATCAATTTTCCAGCGCCTTCAGTAACATCAACACTGGTTTTTGACAGTATCTCAATTTCATCGGCTGCAATTTTGCTGCGCTCGGCCAGTTTGCGTACTTCGGCAGCTACAACGGCAAAACCTTTTCCTTGTTCACCGGCACGAGCCGCTTCAACAGCAGCATTTAATGCTAAAATATTAGTTTGGAATGCTATATCGTTAATTATAGTTATTTTTTGAGCAATCTCTTTTATTGATACTAAACTTTCTTGCGATGCTTTGCCTACTTTACTTACTCCATCGAGGGCTACTGAAGATATTTTATCAGTTTGCATCGCATTGTCGGTATTTTGCATAATGTTGCTGGTCATTTCTTCCATTGAAGAACTCACTTCCTCGGTTGATGTAGCTTGTTCTGATGCCCCTTGTGACATTTGTTGTGAGGTACTACTCATTTGCATACTAGCACCAGCAATATTTTCGGCGCCAGTTATTACTTCGCCAATAATATTTTTTAGATTTTCAGCCATATTAGTTAAAGCATTGCAAAGTTCTCCTATTTCATCCTTGGTATCACATTCAACGGTTGCTAAGAGATTTCCAGAGGAAATTTCTTTAGCAAAAAACAAACCTTTTTTTAATGGATTAACAATGTTCCCTGTAATAATAAAAGCAACTATTATAGCAATAATAATAGCACTAATGCTTAAAAAAAGCACAACTCTTTTCGTGTATTTTGCTTTTGTTACCATAACATCAGCAGATAATATTTCATTTTTCGATTTTTCGATTACCTCATTAAACAAAAATTTTAACTTATTTAGTGATGCTACTGTTTCTTTTGAATAAATAATTTCAGCCTGTTTCATTCCATTAAGATTGGAATTGTTTACATCAATCAATTTGTCTATTAATGTAAGAGTAGTCTCTTGGTATTTCACTGTATTTTTTTCAAAAAAACTAGTGGCTGCTTCTATATTTCCATTTTTAAGGTAGTTTTCAACATGAATAGCACTTTGATGAAGGTTGTCATGTTCTAATTTTAAATTATTAATTGTAGATTGCAATTCAGGATTTTGAGAAATAAATATTTTAAAATCTGCACTGTTAATAAACTTTCCAAATTCGCACTGTGTTGGATCTTTTTGAACATTAACCAAGCGTGTACGATTTAAAATAGCCGTACTTAATTTATTAGACCAACTCAAATGTGCAACTTTTGCACTTAATAACTCTTCACCAATTTTATGGTTAGCCCTAACAAAAACATTATTAATTTTACTTGCCGATGTATGAAGCATTTTATGGGGTTCTTCAAATTTATCGAGAATGGGTTTTATGCCCGGTGCCATATGTTCAGCATCTTCACGACCTTGTCCATAATACCATTTACCAAAGGAGCATAGGTGATCATCAGTTTGCACGTCAAGCTCTATTTCTTCTTCGTTCGAAAGAAAGAATCTTAATTTATCGGCCCATTCAACATGCTGCATAAATTTTTCCTGCAATTCACTTCTTAAAATATTTCCATGAATAACATCTTCAGCATCAATTACAATTTCACCTATTCTTGTTATTGACCATATAGCAACAATTGCTAATATGGCTGTTATTGTACCAAATGCCATATGCATTTTTGTTCCAATTTTTAAATCTTTAAGTTTCATATTATTAATATTTTTCAGTTTTATTATAATTTGTTATTTATATCATCATTTTCTGCTATTTGGTTAACAACTAATAATTCATCGCTTGAAAAAACCTTATCCATATCTAAAAGCATAATAAACCCTTCTTCTTTTTGAGCCATGCCCACAATAAATTCCGATTTATATTTAGCCCCAAGAGTTGGAGACTCTTGAATATGCTTACCATCGAGTTCAATTACTTCATCAACAGAATCAACCACGGCACCTAACATCACATCCTTTCCTTCAATTTGCACATTAAGTACTAATATGGCAGTATTTACACTAGCTTCAACTGTTGGCATTCCAAATTTTAAACGGGTGTCAATTACCGGCAATGCGGTTCCACGCATATTAATAACACCTTTAATGTAATATGGAGCCTTGGGGATTTGAGTAATGGGCATCATCCCCAAAATATTGAGTACATTGTTAACATTGGCAGCAAAAAATTCTTTATTTAACTGGAATGTAAGGTAGGTTTGTGTTGTGTGTATAATTTCATTACTCATATTAGTTTCTCCTATTTATTTGTAATGCGATTATCATTTATATTATTGGTCAGTTATTTTTGATGTAATATCTTCATGAAAAATTATATTAGCAGAATTCACCTCCCGAATAGCTTGTTTGATTTCCAAAAATTACTCAGCACTACTTGCTTCTCCAATAATATTGTAAATAAGTTGTATCATACGATAAAAACTTTAATCTTGTCTGAATTACTTATTGTCGTCAACTATTATGATTTTCATTAAGTTTGAAATTTTGATTTATTAAACTTAAGTAAGAATAAAGTTGAATACTAGAGGGTAATTCCTAATTGCGAGCTGTGATGCAAGTATATGAAGATAGGATTTTTACTTGTTTAGCTTGCCAAAAACTATTAAGGGTTTTTTCATAAATGGTTTGAAAAACCCCTGTATTTATACAGATTAAAATTAAAGTTTATTTAACTTTTAACAGGCTTTTCAGCCTTATACCTCATTAATAGTTTTGTTAGATAAATTTTTTATTTAGCTTCCATTGTTAATTGTTCCGATCGTTTTTTCAAAATTTCTGCAACGTTTTTTAAATTTTTTAGCTATTTATTCTGCATAAAAAACTAATAAACACTACTAAATAATAGCTAATAATCAACAATTAAAAAAGTCCGTTTTTGATTTTAGCACCCTAAACTAATTATTGTGAGTAAAATTATAGACTTTCAAAAAAATGGCCGGAAGTGTGCGGTATATTAAATCACTAAATGCATTTAGAAATCGGTTACTATTTTATTTTTAATGGCGTACAAAACCAGACTTAGGGTGTTTTTTGAACCCGTTTTATGTAAAAGGCTTGAACGATAAGTTTCCACAGTTTTTGGGCTAAGAAATAATTGGGCAGCAATATCCCGAATTGAGAAACCTTTACAAAGCAAATGTATGGTTTCGCTTTCACGATCTGACAAGTCAAGATCTAGCAATAATTTATCCGATTGTTTAGGATTTTTTAAATTATTAATGATGGTGAGTAACAGCTCTTGTGAAAAGTAACTATCACCACTAATTATTTTATTAATAGCCGTTTTTAGCTCTATTTTATCTGCTGTTTTAAGAATAAATCCTTTTACTCCTGCATCAATAAAACTCGAAAAATACTCATTATTTCCATGCATAGAAATAATAAGTATTTTTAAATTTGGATATTTTTTTAATGCTTTTATGGATGCTTCAAGACCATTCATAATGGGCATGTCGATATCCATAATTACCATATCGGTGCTATGTAATTCTAACAATTCAAGAAGCACTTTTCCATTTTCAGCCTCTGCAATTACATCGCCAACTTGTTCAACTTCAATTAAGAGCCTAATTCCTTCACGAAATAATGCATGGTCATCGGCTATAATTATTTTTGGTTTAATTGATGATGGTGATTTTGTGTTCATAATAAATCTATTACTAGAGGGGTATTTTTAAAATTATGTTGACCTTATGGATATAGGTAGTTTTTTAGTATAAATGCAAATTAGTTTAATTATTTATAAATACAAAACGCCATAAATACTTGAGTTAGTATTATTATTTTTAATTAGCTTTTATTATTAATAAAGAAGAGTACAGTATAAAAAGCAGATTTACAACATTTTTTACCGTAGCCTTAAAGCCTGCCTGGCCGGTAGGCAGGGGAAATAGTTGAAAATCAGACTCCCTATAGATTGGGGTAATGCTGATGTTTTACTTTACCCTATTTCGCACCTTTTTATACTAAACACAAAGAAAAATGTAAAAATAACTATCCCTGCGGCAGAGCTTCGAGGAATTCTTTAGATTAAAACACCGGAACTTCAATTCTTGCTTCAAACCCCAGGCCTTTGCTGCTATTCATGTTTATTTTACCCTTAATGTTTGAAACTCTGTTATTAATGTTTAATAAACCTCTTCCTTTTTTTTGCTTTTGTACTTTTCTTAAATCGAAGCCTTTTCCATCATCAGTATATTTAACTAAAATTAGTTTGATGGTTTCATCAAATTCAATATTAATATTTATTTGTTTTGCATTGGCATATTTTAAGCTGTTGTTAATTAGCTCCATAATAATACGATATAATGATGTTTCAATAGTATTATGAAAACGTTTTTCTGTATTGTAAATAAAATTAATTGAAACCCCACTTAACTGGTTAATACCATCAATAAAACCAGTGATGGTTGAAATAAGACCAAATGCTTGTAATATGCTTGGACTTAAATTGTTTGATACTTCGCGTATGGTTTTTATAGCCTCATTAATATTATTATTTCCTTTCAGAATGATTAACTTTTTTATATCGGGGTCATTGGTTTCTGACAGTAATTGAAAATAGATTTTAATACTTGATAGTAAGGGGCCTAATCCATCATGAATATCTCTTGAAAAGCGATTGCGCTCTTGTTCTTGTCCCTCAATCAGGGCGCTTAATATTTTTCTATCCATCTCCTTTTTTTTAGTAATATCTTCTTTTACTGCAATAAAATTTATTATTTCACCCATATCGTTAATTACAGGTGAAATAAGTGCATTCTCCCAATATTTTTCACTGTTTTTTTTCAAGTTACAGAATTCACCTTGCCAATCATTACCCGATGTTATGGTTTTCCATAACACCTGATAATCTTCTGAGCTTGTATGACCCGATTTTAGAATGCTTGGATTTTTTCCTAACACCTCATGATTTAAGTAACCCGTAATTTTTGTGAATTTTGGGTTTACATATTCAATATTTCCATTAATGTCAGTAATAACTATTGAAACCGAACTTTGCTCCACAGTTCGTGATAGTTCGAGTAAAGATTTTTCATAGTGCTTGCGTTTGGTTATATCAAAAAATGTTACTACTGAACCTGTAATTTTACCCTCATAAGTTGTTGGGTATGACCAGTATTCTGCATGGAAATTTGTACCATTACTTTTCCAGAAAACTTCATTATCGATATGTGTTACTGAAGCTTGATTAAAAGCTTTATGTATCTTACATTCGTTTTTATGATAAGGAGTTCCATTTTTATGTGTATGGTGAATTAAAAGATGCATATTTTTTCCAAGTACTTCATTAATATCAGAATACTCTAGAATTCGCAATGCAGCATCGTTGCAGAAGGTACAATTACCTTCTGCATCAATTCCATATATTCCTTTAGCAGTTGAGTTTAATAACAAACGAAATTGTTTTTCGCTATTATATAGTTTTTCTTTGGCAAGTATTCGCTCAGTTATATCATATGCAATACCAAAAACTTTATCGTCAGTTGCTGGAACGATGGTTAAAAGTGCTTTACGGGTAGAACCATCGGGTCTTTTATATTCAATTTCTCCCATATTTTTTGAATGCTCTAGTGTAGCTAATTCTCTTAAACTTTTTATTACTCCTGTTGGAGTAATATCTAGAATTGATAGTTTTTTTAAATTATTAAGCGAGTATCCAGTAATTTTTTCGGCGGCTTTGTTTGCATTTAAATATGTTCCAAGTTTTTTATCTATTAAAAACATGGCATCGTTACTTTTTGTAAAAAGTGAATGATACTTTTCTTCGCTTTTTTTAACTAAATTTTCTAATAATTTTCGTTCAGTAATATCTTGAGTAATTGATAAAATATGTGTGTTGTTATTTATTTTAATGAGTCTAGCTGACATTAAACCAGACTTCAAAGAGTCATTTTTAGTTTTAAAAGTGGATTCAATATTATTTACGTATCCTTTTTCTTTTAAAACTTCAACTAATTTAATACGATCATTGAGATTATTCCAAATATTAAGGTCAATGGATGATTTTCCAATTACATCATCTCTTGTATAACCCATAATTCTTGTAAAGCTTTCATTAACATCAATATAGATACCATTCATGCTATTAATACTTATTGAATCGGGGCTGGTAATAAATAATAACCTGTATTTTTCTTCACTTTCTTTTAATTTATGCTCTATTTGCTTTTGCATGGTAAGGTCGGTAAATATGCAATATGTTTGCTTAAAATTACCTAACTCGTCATAACCAACTTTTTCTTTATAGGATACTGTTAAATGCGAGCCATCTTTTCTTACCATTTCAAATTGATAATCGTGAATTTCACCAGCAGCAATAAGTCTGGAAAATCGTTCTTTAATTAGTTTAGCTGATTCAGGTGTCAAAAACTTGCTAAAATGGCATCCAATTACTTCTTCTCGCTTATAACCAAGGGTTGTGAGCCATTTTGGATTAACATCAATTAAACATGCATTTTTATCTAATGATTGATAATTGAATGGTGCAGTTTCGTATAATAGGCTAAAGCGCTTTTCGCTTTCTTTTAATATTTTATTTGTTTCAATTAATTTTAAATTCTTAAGGCCTATTTCATTTATAATTTCTATAAAAACTTTTATGAAATCAAAATATTGTAAGCGCTTCTCTGATGACAAAATTGGAACTTTTTTTACAGCTTCAATATATTCATTTTCGTCAAATTTATATTTTTTTGCTTGCTTTTTAAAAAATTCTAAATTTGGTTTTTCTAAAAAATACTGACCCGTAAAAAAGCTTCCCAAGTGCATTTTATTAATAATAATAGGAATAGCATTATCAACTAAGCCATGTGGACAAAAGTAGCTAAGTGCAGGATTTGCTTTGTGTAAATGATAGTTGATATACTTATCACTTTTAATACATTCTTTTTCGCAAAGTGGATGTTTTCGGTGAAATTTCGTACAGATATCTTGCCACGCAACAGCAGAAAGAATTTTTCCCTCAGTGTCAATAATAGCAGAGGAAAAAGGATACAATAAATTCATCTTATACTGCAAATCTTGAAGCAAAGAGATTTCAACTAAATCCTCTAATCTGTAGTTACTCATAGTTTTTAATTTTTAATAAAGAATGCTTTTTTGATTAAAATATTCCTATGCATAATAGCAGTTATTTAAAGATAATAAAAAGTTATTTATTAGTTCATTCTTTTACAGTGAAATAGTTAATAATTTTTATTATTATTTTTGGTGCGTGATATCTTTTATTTTCATTTATACATTTCGGCTTGCGCATATTTCTATTATTGAATATTTATAGAGGCTGTTTAAAAAGGTTTATTCCTATCTAAAAAACTTACAATTTGAAAGTGTACAGATAACGTTTTTCACTTTTTAGACACCCTCGTTATGCAACTTTCGTTAAAATTGGTTTCATTAAATTGAAATTCTAATTATTTTGATGATAAATATTTTGTTTAGGCTTGCAATAATCGCAAGCCATTTTTGTTAAAATTTAGAAATATTTTGAATTATTAAAAGTATTAAGTACTTTTATCAAAAGCATGTAACAAAATGATCTATCAAAATCATCCCAAACAACTAATTTCAGTAGATTGTGTAGTTTTTGGCTACCAAAACGAACAATTAAAATTATTGTTGTTTGAAAGAGATTTAGAGCCAGCAAAAGGCGAGCTATCATTAGTGGGAGGTTGGGTAAATGAAAATAAGTCGGTTGAAGATGCCGCAGCTCAAGTATTGCTTCATCTTACAGGTTTGTCCGATATTTTTTTAAAGCAAGTATCTGTATTCTCTAAGCCCGATCGTGATCCAGGTGGTAGAGTTATTTCTGTGGTTTTTTATGCGCTTATAAATATCGAGGATCATAATCAGAAATTGGTAGATGAATTTGGAGCCAAATGGTGGCCTGTGGATCAATTGCCAAATCTGGTTTTCGACCATAACCTAATGGTTGAAAAAGCATTGGAAAAATTACAACAATTAGCTACTTATGAATTGGTTGGGAGAGATTTATTGGCCGAGCAATTTACCATAACTCAGCTAAGGAATTTATATAACTCTATTTTTCAACGCGAATTTGATCCCGGCAATTTTCGAAAAAAGATATTATCGTTAAAAGCGATGGATCGCTTAGATATAAAAGATACCTCCGAATCGAAAAAAGGTGCCTTCTATTACCAATTTAAAAGTCAAGAAGAAATAAATATATCAGAACGAATTGTGAAGTTATGATACAAAAAATTAAACAAGCATTTATTGAAAAGTTTGGTAAGCATCCTATTCTGGTGAAATCGCCGGGAAGAGTAAACCTTATTGGAGAACACACCGATTATAATGAGGGTTTTGTGTTGCCAGCAGCCGTTAATAAAGCCATTTACTTTGCAGTAAAACCAAACGGATTAGATAAATTCTGTTTCTATAGCTACAATTTACAGGAAACTTATGAAACATCAATAAATAGCATTGAGCCTTGCCAAAAACAGTGGGCCAATTATTTATTGGGAGTTGTTGCACAATTTGTAAATGATGGAAAAACAGTACCTGGTTTTGATTGCGTTTTTGGTGGCGATATACCATTAGGTGCTGGGATGTCTTCATCCGCCGCATTAGAATGTGGTTTAGCGTTTGCCTTAAATCATATATATACATTCAAATATTCAACGCTGGAAATGGTTAAGTTTTCGCAAAAAGCTGAGCATGAATATGCTGGTGTACAATGTGGAATTATGGATCAGTTTGCTGTGATGCATGGAAAAGCAAATCAAGTAATTAAACTCGATTGCCGTTCGCAAGAATATGAGTTATTTCCATTGGATATGTCTGATTTTATGCTCATTCTGGTAAATACTGGAGTGAAACATTCATTAGCATCCTCAGAATACAATACACGTAGAAAGGAGTGCGAAACAGGAGTGGAGCTTCTCAGGAAATACGATGCTTCTATAAATTCACTTCGTGATGTAACCTTAGATTTTATTCAAAATCACGAGAATGAGTTTGATGCAACTGTTTATAAAAGATGTACTTATGTTATTGAAGAAAATATGCGTTTGCAAAAAGCTTGTGAAGCTCTTTTAAACACTGATTTTACCGAATTCGGTAAGCAAATGTATGGTTCGCACTATGGCTTAAAAAATAAATACGAAGTAAGTTGTAAAGAATTGGATCTATTGGTAAACATCGCAGAAAAAGTGGATGGTGTGCTTGGAGCTCGTATGATGGGTGGTGGCTTTGGTGGTTGCACAATTAATTTGGTAAAAAAGGAAGCTGTTGAAACCTTTAAAAATCAGATTATAGCATCTTATAAAACACCGGAAGGAGAAACTCCTCAAATAATTGAAGTAGTTATTGAAGAAGGAACACATTTGCTTAATGAATAATGATCAATAAGTAATCATCATTTGAGAGTATTGCTTAATGACAAATTTTAGCCTGAAAGGCTTAAATAATTCAACTTGGGGCAACGCCCCAAGACAAAAGATAAATAACATTCGTCGTAAGTAGAAAATAAAAATAATGGTTTGAAAATCAAATACGACGAAATAACAGAATGATACCCAAATTGAGCGATTCTCGCTCACGATTTAGTTCTTGTAAGTATTTCACTGCACTTTGTTTGTGAAACACTACAATCTCTACATCGGGGTTAACTCTAAGTAAAGCGCTTGTTCGCTATGCTCCAATCGCTCAACTTAGATGATAATAACAAGATTGACTAATTTTCAAATTAACACATTAGCGAATTAACACATTAGCGAATTAGTAAAATGAACTTTTTAGAACATTCACATAGAAGATACAATCCTTTAACCGGCGAATGGGTTTTAGTTTCACCGCATCGTGCAAAACGTCCCTGGCAAGGACAAACAGAAAAGGCTACACAAGAAAACAGACCGAGCTATGATCCCGAATGTTACTTGTGCCCGGGAAACAAAAGAACATCAGGAATAAGCAATGACAACTATGAATCAACCTTTGTTTTTACCAACGATTTTAGTGCCTTATTGCCCGATACACCTAGCGATGAATTAAACGACGACTTATTTAAAGCCAAGGCAGAACAAGGCTTATCAAGGGTTATTTGTTTTTCGCCCAAGCACAACTTAACCATTCCAGAAATGGATGTAAACGTTATTAAAAAAGTAGTTGATTTATGGTGCGATGAATATGAATCGCTAGGAAAAATGGATTTTATTAATCATGTGCAAATATTTGAAAATAAGGGCGCTGTAATGGGCTGTAGTAATCCACATCCTCATGGACAAATATGGGCACAATCTTCCATTCCCGATGAAGTAATGAAAGAATCTGAGAAACAAAAGCTTTATTTTGATAGGAAAAACAATACTTTGCTTTCAGATTACTTGCATCAAGAATTAAAAAAAGATGAGCGAATTGTTTTGGAAAATGATACTTTTGTTTCGCTGGTGCCCTTTTGGGCTGTTTGGCCATTTGAAACTATGATTTTGCCCAAACGTATAGTTTCAAAAATTACGGATTTAACGCAACAAGAAAAAATGGATTTTGCCGATATGTATAAGAAATTAACCATAAAATACGATAACTTATTCGAGGTTTCTTTTCCTTACTCGGCAGGTATTCATCAAGCGCCTACCGATGGATTGGAACATCCAGAATGGCATCTACACATGCATTTTTATCCCCCTTTATTACGTTCAGCATCGGTAAAAAAATTCATGGTAGGTTACGAAATGATGGCTAATGCACAGCGCGATATTACTGCAGAGCAGGCAGCACAGCGATTAAATGAACTTTCAAATACACATTATAAGCAACTATGAGCAAAAAAGGAAAAATATTAGTTACGGGTGGAACCGGATACATTGGTTCACACACTACTGTTGAATTAATTGAACAAGGATATGAAGTGGTTATTATTGATAACCTTTCAAACTCCGATGCATTTATCGTTGATAGAATTGAACAAATTACGGACATTCGACCAAAATTTTATGAGTTTGATTTATTAGACACTGATAAGTTGGATAATTTCTTCAAGGAAAATGCAGATTTAGTTGGAATTATTCATTTTGCAGCAGCAAAAGCAGTTGGAGAATCGGTTGAAATTCCTTTGCATTATTATCGTAATAATTTGGTTCCGATGATTAATATTTTGGAAGCCATGAAAAAATATAAAATCGAAAACTTTGTATTTTCATCCTCGTGCACGGTTTATGGGCAACCCGATGAATTACCAGTAACAGAAAATGCTCCTGTAAAACCTGCGGAATCGCCTTATGGATATACCAAACAGGTGAATGAAAACATATTGAATGATACCATAAAATCAGGAGCCAATATTAAAGGTATTGCTTTACGATATTTTAATCCGATAGGTGCGCATCATTCAGGTTTAATTGGTGAATTACCTAAAGGCGTTCCCAATAATTTGTTGCCTTTTATAACACAAACTGCCTATGGTCTTCGTAAACAATTGAGTGTTTTTGGCGAAGACTACAATACACCTGATGGCAGTTGCATTCGCGATTACATTCATGTGGTTGATTTGGCGAAAGCACACATTGTAGCCATTGAAAGGCTTATTGACGGAAAGAATAAAAACTCTTACGAAATGTTTAATATTGGAACCGGAAATGGATTCTCAGTATTTGAAGTAATCAAATCATTTGAACAATCCACAGGTGAAAAATTAAATTACAAAGTAGTTGCACGAAGAGCTGGCGATATTGAGCAAATATGGGCCGATACAACCATTGGCAACAATGAATTGGGATGGAAAGCTACAAAAACTTTGGATGAAATGACTTTGTCAGCTTGGAAGTGGGAGCAGAATTATAGAAAAGATCTTAATTAATAAATAATTAGCTCAAAACGAATAGCCTATAGCTAAAATAAATTTAAAATCACAATGAGCTATCAGCTAGGAGCTGTGAGCTTTATAAACTCAAAAATCAACATTATGAACGAAAATTTTGCATTACTCGATTACATTATTTTTGGCTTATATGCTGCGGTAATCATTGGCGTAGGCTTGTTTGTTTCTCGCACTAAAAAAGGAGAGGAGAAAACAGCCGAAGATTATTTTTTAGCTGGTAAAACACTTCCCTGGTGGGCCATTGGCGCCTCCTTAATTGCAGCAAATATTTCAGCTGAACAGTTTATTGGCATGTCGGGCTCAGGTTTTAAAGTTGGTTTGGCCATTGCATCCTACGAATGGATGGCGGCTTTAACCTTAATAATTGTTGCCAAATACTTTTTACCTATTTTCATTAAACAAGGTTTATATACAATTCCTGAATTTGTTGAAAAACGTTTTAATACCTCCTTAAAAACCATATTGGCCGTTTTCTGGATTGCTTTATTTGTATTTGTTAATCTTACTTCGGTTCTATATTTAGGTGGAAAAGCCTTGGATACCATACTGGGTAATGGCGATGGAGCTTCTATTGTTCCTTTTATGATAGGTTTGGCCTTATTTGCTGCCGCTTACTCGGTTTGGGGTGGATTATCAGCCGTAGCCTGGACCGATGTAATTCAAGTAGTGCTCTTGGTAATCGGTGGTTTAATCACAACCATTATTGCTTTAAACCATGTTACTCCCGATGGAAGTGCCATTTCTGGAATGTCGCATATTTTTGATGTGGCCGGTGATAAATTTCACATGATCCTGAAAAAGGATAATCCTGAATTCTCAAACCTTCCGGGTATCGCCGTTTTAATTGGTGGTATGTGGGTGGCCAATCTTTACTATTGGGGCTTTAACCAATATATTATACAACGTGCTTTGGCGGCAAAATCGTTGAAGGAAGCACAACGCGGTATCGCATTTGCAGCATTTTTAAAAATAATTGTTCCATTAATTGTTGTTGTTCCAGGTATTATTGCTTATGTAATGTATCAAGAAAATATTGCTGGAGCGGGAGGTGTATTTACCGATGCAATTGGCGGAAATAACGATCATGCTTATCCTTGGTTGATAAGTAACTTTGTGCCAGTTGGTTTAAAAGGTTTGGTTGTTGCAGCACTTTCAGCGGCAATTGTATCATCGCTAGCATCGATGCTAAATTCTACAGCCACTATTTTTACTATGGATATTTACAAACCCTATATAAATAAAAACGCTGGAAATAAACAATTGGTGGGTATGGGTAGAATATCGGTTATTGTGGCCTTATTAATTGCTACCGCTCTGGCAAATACCATGGGCTCCATACCACAAATGTTTCAATACATTCAAGAATATACTGGCGTTGTAAGTCCCGGTATTTTAGCCGTATTTTTGATGGGATTATTCTGGAAAAAGACCAATGTTAAAGGAGCAATTATAGGTGTATTAGCATCAATACCTGTGGCTTTAGCATTAAAATTTTTACCCATTGAAATGCCATTTTTAGATCAAATGCTATATACCTTGCTTATTACCATGGTTGTAATTGTTGGCGTTTCATTGAGCACTGGCAAAGGTGACGACGATCCAAAAGCTATTGCTTTATTACCAGAAACCTTTATGACAGGTAAGAAATTTAACATAAGCGCCTACGTTTTACTAATTATATTGGTTGTTTTGTACGCTGTTTTTTGGTAAAAAATATAAAATAGTTAAATCCTTGTGGGAGAAATCTCGCAAGGATTTTTATATTTACCATTAATTCCCCCCTTAGCCTAAATTGATTACATATCAATTGTATTCAAATATTAAACTTATAAACTATGTCGGCATCTACAGTTTATCAATTAAGCAACAATAATGGCTTGCTCATTGAATTCATTTCTTACGGCGCAAAGCTTACTGCTGTAAAAATTCCTGAGGGTGATAAAAGCATTGATATATTACTGGGATATGATACTCCAGAACAAGCAATAAATGGCGATGTTTATATGGGAGCCATTTGTGGAAGATATGCCAATAGAATATCTGGAGGTGGTTTTAATTTAGAAGGAGAATTTATCAAATTAAATCAAAACGATGGCGCCAATCATTTACATGGTGGACATAAAGGTTTTAATGTGAAGGATTGGAAAGTTGAAAAAACCGAATTGCAAGGTTATTCATCGGCTTATAAATTATCCGTTTTAAGTAACGATGGCGATGAAAATTACCCTGGAAACCTTAATGCAACAATAATTTATGCCTTAAATGATGCCAATGAATTTCTAATTGATATTACAGCAACTACTGATAAAACAACCGTTGTGAATCTTACCAGTCATCCTTATTTTAATTTAAAGGGAGCCGGAAATGGAGATGTTTTGAACCATATTTTGGAAATATCTGCCAAGCAATTCACTCCATTATCAACTGATATGGTTCCATCGGGCGAAATGCGAAGTGTGAAAAACACAGCTATGGATTTTACCAAACCTGTAGTCATCAAGGATAGAATAGACAGTGATTATGAACAAATTCAATTGGTTGGAGGCTTAGACCACAATTGGATAGTAAATAAACAACAAGGGGAATTAGCATTGGCAGCAAAAGTAACAGAACCAAAGTCGGGTAGGTCAGTTGAAGTTTATACTACCCAACCTGGTATTCAGGTGTATACAGCGATGCATTTTAATGGAAGCGATATTGGAAAAGGGCAAGTTCCTTTTAAGAAATATTGTGGCATTGCGCTGGAAGCTCAGAATTTCCCAGACGCCCCAAACCATTCAAATTTTCCAAGTTCCATTTTAAAACCTCAAGAAAAATATCAGGAAAAAATACAATATAAATTTACTTATTAATGCTTTTGCTATTCGATGTAAGAAAAGCTGTTCAATTTGTTCAGCTTTTTTTATTTAAATGGTTTCTTTGAAAGAATTATTATCTTTAGCTAGTAACAAATTAAAATGGTAGCTTTTAAAGATAATTCATCAAACATTCATAAATCCATACTTAATAGTATTGGTGAGGCCGTATTTATTCACAATGCCAAAACGGGTATTATTGAAGACGTAAATGAAGCCATGCTAAATATGTATGGCTTCGAAAAAAACGAAGTAGTTGGAAATAATGTGGGCTACATAAGTGCAGAGGACGAAGGTTATACAGGAGAGAAAGCTTTTGATAAAATCCAAAGTGTATTAAAGGGAAATATTGAATTGTTTGAGTGGAAAGCCAGACGAAAAGATAAATCAACATTTTGGGCAGAAGTTTCATTAAAACTTACCAAATACTCAGGAAAAGAGTGGATAATTGCTGTTGTTCGGGATATCTCTGATAAAAAGGAAAATGAAATGAGAGTGCTTCATTTTTCAAAATTTCAAAAAATACTTGCCGATTTATCTACCACCTTCATTTCATTACCCATTGAAGAATTCAATACTTCCATTGATAATGCACTGGAATTATTAGGAAATAATTTCTTATCAGACCGAGCATATATTTTTATCTATAATGACGATTACTCAAAAATGTCAAATACCCATGAATGGTGCAATTTAAATATTACAGCATTTAAAAATAAGTTGCAAAACATCCCTTCTAATCTTTTTCAATGGAATCATAATCAGTTGATTAAAGGTGAAATTATTTGTGTTCCTGATGTGTCGCAAATGGGCCAAGATGCGAAGGTTGAAAAAGAAGAATTTGAAAAAGAAGGTATTCAATCCTTAATAATAGTTCCTTTTTTGCATAATAAACAAATTGTAGGGTTCATAGGGATAGATTATGTGAATAGAAAAAACGCATTTCAAGAAGAAGATGAATATGCACTAAAAGCTTTTGGGAATATTATCGGACAAGCATTAGTTCGAAAACGAAATGAGGAATCGATAAAAAGGGCAAAGCTAAAAGCAGAAGAGAGTGATAAATTGAAATCAGCCTTTCTTTCAAATATGAGTCATGAAATTCGAACACCCATGAATGGAATAGTTGGTTTTGCTGAATTGTTAACCGATACTAAACTACCAGAAAAAGAGCGTTTGAACTATGTTAAAATTATTAATGAAAGCAGCCATCAATTACTTTCAATTATTAATGACATTATTGATATTTCGAAGATTGAAGCGAACCTAATAACTTTAAATCTAGAGCACTTTAATTTAATACAAGAAATACAAAATATAATTAATTTTTTCACTCCAATTGCTCAAAATAAAGGGCTTGAGCTTTCATTTTCTCATGAAATGCTAAAAAGTACCAAAGGTTTATTACTTGATAAAAGCAAATTAAATCAAATATTCAACAACCTGATTAGTAATGCCATTAAATATACTGAAAGCGGATTCATAAAAGTTCATCTTTTAGTGGATAGAAATAGCATGGTATTTAAAATTAAAGATTCAGGAATTGGTATCGATAAAAACAATCAAGAAAGTATTTTCAAAAGATTTGTTCGTGAAGACAATGAATATACAACAAAAACAGGCGGAAACGGATTAGGCTTAGCCATTACAAAAGGTTATATTGATAAAATGGGTGGTAAGATTACCGTAACATCTGAAAAAAATGTAGGCTCTGAATTTGCATTTTTTATACCCACTCTTTTTGAATAAACGTTCCAATCTTATTCTAATTCCCTATTAATCAGATCGTATCTTTCTATCGATTTTATAAAAAAACAATTTATTATTGCTGTTGTTATACTTCAAAAAAAATAACCTGAAGTATGACCTTTGAAGACGCATTTAAAAGTTTAAGAAATTTTGGAACCGAACAGAATCGGATCATTTACAGACGGCATGGAGCTAACGATCCTTTATTTGGTGTTAGTCATTCAAATCTACAACATTTAAAAAAGAAAATTAAGCGAAACCATTTATTGGCTCTTATGCTTTGGGATACAAAAGTTTTGGACGCTCAATGTTTAGCTGCCTTAATTGCCGATCCGAAACAAATATCGTATAATCAAGCTCTTGAATGGATAAAACAAAGTTCCTATTATGTGTTAACCGATATGCTGGTTCAAAATTTAGTTTATAAAACAAAAAGTGCACAACGTATCATGCACGAGCTTATACTTTCAAAAGAAGAATATATCGGAAGAGCAGGATGGAAACTTTTAGAGCAGTTTGCTTCGGATAATAATACACTTTCTGATGCTTATTTTATTCCCTATTTGCAATGTATACAGTCCGAAATCAATTCGTATCCCAATAGAATTAAGGAGGCAATGAATCAAGCATTAATTGCTATTGGATGCAGAAATGATAATTTGGAAAAAATATGTTTAACTATTTCCAAAGAAATTGGAAAGGTTTATATTGATCATGGAAAAACATCGTGTAAAACTCCAAATGCCGCTGAATATATAGTGAATTGCAGAGAAAAGAAACTTCAAAAAATAGTTTTATATTCTAATACAAACAACTCACTTAAATAGAAAATATAAAATAAATGACTGTTTTTGTTTGGATTTTTAAATAATACAGCCATATTTGTAATGAATTTAAAAATACACAAGAGATGAAAACCTCATTCGTACATACTTCTTTTTATTATTTCTTTTATTTATGGAGAAGTAGAACGGGGTTGTTACGTGCATAGATAAAATTAAATGTATATATAACCTCGCTATTAGCGAGGTTTTTTTTTGCTCAAAATTATGAAAAACGAAAATTTTAAAAGTATTAACAATCAATCCGTAGCCATTCAAGGTGGACTTGGAGCTTTTCATAAAATAGCAGCACGAAAGTATTTTGGTGCTGCTATTAAAGCTGTTCCGTGTCAAACTTTTGAAGAAATTACGCAATCGATGGCTGGTTTTAGAGTAGGAATGGTTGCAGGAAAATCGAAATTTATTAACCATGTATTAAAAATTAAGAGCAATATGGATTCAGGTTCTATGTATAAGTTAAGTGAATTGTTACAACGAATTGATAAAGTATTAGTTACAAAATTAAAACCAATAAAATAAAATGATAATCACAATTATAGGTTTAGGATTAATGGGAGGCTCGGTTGCCATCGATTTACGTAAAAGAGGATTTGCCGACAAAATTATTGGCGTCGACAAAGATAAAATTAATGCTAATGCAGCGCATCATATAGGTTTTGTTGACGAAGTTACTGATTTGGAAAGTGCAGTTAAACAAGCCGAACTTATTATATTAGCTGTTCCTGTTGATGCAGCGATAATCGTTTTACCAAAAGTGCTTGATTTAATTGATAATCAGGTGGTAACCGACATTTGTTCCACCAAGGAAACCTTGCTTGAACGGGTTAGGTATCATAGTAAAAGAAAACAATATGTGGCCGCACATCCAATGGCTGGTACAGAGTTTTCGGGGCCTTGGGCTGCCGTTTCAGGCTTGTTTGATGGAAAGGCTAGCATTTTATGCGATACGGAAGATTCAGACATTAGAGCTATTGCAAAAGTGAAACGAATGTATGAAGTTTTAAATATGCGTGTTATTTATATGAATAGCAGCAATCATGACATACATGCTGCCTATGTTTCACATATTTCGCATATTAGCTCATTTGCTTTAGCCTTAACTGTACTTGAAAAAGAGAAAAACGAAAAGCATATTTTTGATTTGGCCAGTGGTGGATTTGACAGTACTGTACGATTAGCAAAAAGTTCCCCTGATATGTGGACTCCAATTTTCAATCACAATAAGAATAATGTAGTTACAGTGCTTGATACCTACATCAATCATTTAAAAGCCTTTAGAGATTCTATTGAAAATGATGAAATAGAAAAAGTCCATCAATTAATTGAGCAAGCAAATAAAATTAAACGAATAGTAAAATAATAAAAAATAGTATGCAGTTCTCAGTCACCAGTCTCCAGTTTTTTTACTGCCTACTGCCTAATATTTTCATTCTTCAACAGCAACCAGTTGCTAAGCGACTTTGTTTGAAATAGTCACTATGCAACTTTCAGTTTTCAGTCTACTGCCAACTGCTGACTGCTTACTTTATACTACATACTGATGACTGAATACTATTATTGCAAAACAATTAAACATGACAAAATCTTTAGAATAGAGAATAATTAAATATAATAAATTAATTTAGTAACATTAATACCTGTAAACAAGATGAATTCGATTTTAAAAGATCCTTTTAAAGGTTGGGGACTAAATAATACAAGCAGACCGGTTACCATTGCTGGTCCATGCAGCGCTGAATCTGAAGAACAAATTTTAGATACCGCCAGACAGTTAAAAGCTCAAAATATTGAAATTTTTCGTGCAGGGATATGGAAACCAAGAACCAGACCCAATTCGTTTGAAGGTGTGGGAAGTATAGGTTTAGAATGGCTTAAACTGGTTCAGAAAGAAGTTGGATTGAAAGTTTCAACAGAGGTTGCCAATGTAAAACACGTTTATGAAGCACTTCGCATGGGTGTTGATATTCTGTGGATTGGAGCAAGAACCTCGGCAAATCCATTTGCCATGCAAGAAATTGCTGATGCTTTAAAAGGGGTAGACATTCCTGTGCTGGTAAAAAATCCTGTGAATCCTGATGTTGATTTGTGGAGAGGTGCTATTGAACGTATTCAAGGGGCTGGTATTACTAGAGTTGGAGCTATTCACCGTGGTTTTTCGTCGTTTAACAAAACCAGATACCGTAACATACCTCAATGGCAACTACCCATTGAGTTGCGTCAAAAAATGCCGGATATTCCAATGATTTGTGATCCAAGCCATATTGGAGGAAATAGAGATATTTTACAAGAAATATCGCAAAAAGCAATGGATTTAAACTACGATGGTTTAATTATTGAAACTCATTGTAATCCTGATAAAGCATGGAGCGATGCCAGCCAGCAAATTACACCCGATCAATTAAAAAATCTATTGGGAAAATTGGTTTTGCGCCATAGAAATATGGAACCAGGTGTATTAAATGAAACTCTGGAAGATTTACGATTGAAAATTGATCAATTTGACGATGATTTATTGGGTATTCTTGAAGAACGGATGAAGGTTGCTGAGCAAATAGGTATGTTTAAGAAAGAAAATAATATTACTATTTTGCAACCTGATAGATGGCAGGAAATATTAGCAAAAACCTTAGAAAAAGGGCATAATAGAGATTTGAGTGATGAATTTATTAGTCAAATGTTTAGAGCCATTCACCAGGAATCTATTAATAAACAAACAAAAATTATGAACGAAGATTAATGTTAAATTCATTATAAATTGTAATTTCACATATCTTTTGAATTTAAAATGGAAAAAGTTTACATAAAAGGCTCACAATCAGAATCATTAATACTAATAGGCGAAAGTTTTAAAACCTATAAAAAGTATCTGCCAAACAAAAAGGTAATAGTATTAACCGATGAAAAGGTCGGTTCTTTTTATAACCAATACTTTCAAGAATATCCGATTATTGAAATTGGTCAAACTGAAAAAAATAAAAACCTTAAAACCATTGATTTTATTCTGACTCAACTTATTGAATTAAATGCTGATAGATCGACTTTTTTGTTGGCCGTTGGAGGTGGAATTGTATGTGATATTGCAGGGTTTGTAGCTTCAATTTACCTACGTGGTATTGATTTTGCTTTTATTTCAACTACTTTATTGTCGCAGGTTGATGCTAGTGTAGGTGGCAAGAATGGAGTAAATTTTCAGGGATTTAAAAATATACTTGGGGTTTTTAATCAACCAAAGTTTGTGATTTGCGATCCTGTGATGTTAAAAACACTGGAAACCAACGAACTAAATAGCGGTTTTGCTGAAATTGTTAAACACACGCTTATTGACGATAAACCCATGTTTGAAAAGTTGGAGAAAGATTATTCAAAAGCTTTGAACTTGGATGAGACCTTTATTAATGCATTGGTTTCAAACTCGGTAAAAATAAAAGCTGGAATTGTAAATAAAGATGAAAAGGAGAAAGGGGAACGACGTAAACTTAACTTAGGTCATACCTATGGTCACGCCATTGAAAAGCTTATGGGAATTTCTCATGGAAATGCAGTAAGTATTGGATTGATGGTGGCTGCAAAACTTTCTTTTAAGCTAGGATATCTTTCGCAAGACAGAGTTTTCAGGATTGAAAAATTGCTAAATAATTTGAATTTGCCTACTTCAGTTTCAGAAAAACAAGCTGAAATTTTAGATGCCTTGATTATGGATAAAAAACGTGAAAATTCACAAATCCATTTTGTACTTTTAAAAGATATTGGAGAGGTGTTTGTTAAGACAATAAGCATTGAAGAACTTAAAACCATTGAATTGTAATTATTATGTTGTGCAGATCAATAGCCGAAAAAGGATTTGATACCATTGCAGGTCTAATAAATGGAGCTCAAATGGCTGAAATTCGTATTGAAAAATCGGATTTAAGTAAGGATGAAGTGTATAAACTATTTGCTTTGCATGAAAACTTAATTGCTACTTGTAGAGCTGAAAACTTATCTGATAAAGAAAGGTTGGAATTATTAAAATCTGCAATTTCAGGAGGAGCAAGGTGGGTTGATATTGAAATTGAATCGGAAGAAGCCTATAGAACAGAATTGCTTGCATATGCTAAAAACAAAGGCTGTTCGGTAATAATTTCCTATCACAATTATGATAAAACGCCTAAAAATTCAAAACTTGGGTCAATTGTTATTGAATCTATAAAAAATGGAGCTGACTTAGTAAAAATAGCCACTTCAGTTAGCAATATAAAAGATAATGCTCGTTTAATGGCTTTGTATCAGTATGATGTTACTTTATTAGCAATTGGCATGGGTGAATTAGGCATAATCACACGAATATCAGCAATAGCTTTAGGTGCTCCATTTACTTTTGTTCGATGCGACGAAATGCAAGAAACTGCCTCTGGACAATTGTCAGAATCACAAATGAATAAATTATTAAAGTATTTATAATCATAAATATACATGGTTTAATTAAATGGATAAATTAATATTTAAATCATCAATCAAAGGAAAGGTAAATGCTCCACCGTCGAAAAGTTTTATGCAACGAGCCATTGCTTTATCGGTTTTAGCAGAGGGCAATACTATTATTGAAAATCCTTCAAGATGCGAAGATGCTTTAGCTGCATTAGGTATTGCTCGTGATTTTGGCTGCAAGGTTAGCGATGATGGGAAAACCATATCTATATTTACAGAAAAGCATTTAAAGCCAAAAATATTGTATTGTGGAGAATCTGGATTAGCTATTCGCTTATTCACGCCTATTGTTAGTCTTTTTGATTATCCGGTTGAGCTGGAAGCCAAAGGATCCTTACGAGAGCGTCCAGCTGACTTTATGATTACTCCCCTGAAGCAATTAAAGGTTGAAGTACTATCAAATAATGGATTTCCTCCGATTACTGTTAAAGGGCCAATTGAACCTGGGGTAGCCATTGTAGATGGAAGTATAAGCTCGCAATTTTTATCAGGCTTGTTAATAACCCTTCCTTTGGCAAATGGCGATTCTTCATTAAAGGTTGAAAATTTGAAAAGCAGCCCATATATTGATATGACCATTGCAGCTATTGAAGCCTTTGGTGGGAAAATTATGCATCATGAACATAATGAATACTTTATAAAAGGGAATCAGAAATATAAAGCAGATCATTATTGCATTGAAGGAGATTGGAGTGGAGCTGCTGGGCTATTAGTAGCTGGCGCTATTGCAGGGGAGGTTGTTGTTGATCAATTATCATGCAAATCAACTCAGGCCGATTTGGCTATTTTAGAAGCTTTAGAAGCTTCAGGAGCAATAGTTGAAAGAAATACAAATTCCATAAGAGTTAAAAAACCTGATACATTGGACGCTTTTGAATTTAATGCACTGCACTGTCCCGATTTATTTCCTGTACTGACTGCACTTGCCGCAAATTGTAAGGGTATTAGTAAAATTTCAGGAGTTCATCGCTTATTACATAAAGAAAGTAATAGAGGTTTTGCCTTAAAGAATGAGTTTAATAAAATTGGAATACGTATTGACTTTGAGGATGATAAGATGATTATTGAAGGCGGAAAAATACTAGGAGGTGAGGTATTTGCCCACAACGATCATAGAATTGCCTTTGCACTAACATTAGCGGCCTTAAATTCAGAGAATCCAATTACTATTGAAGGAGCAAAGTGTGTAAAGAAAACATATCCTGAGTTTTTTGATGATATGGAGAGCCTTGGCGTAAAAATTGAAAATGTTACTCTTAAATAATACAATAATATGAATAGTTTCGGAAGATTATTTAAAGTCGATATATTTGGTGAATCTCATGGTTTGGGAGTCGGTGTATCTATAGATGGCTGCCCAGCCGGGATACCCGTTGATGCCGATGATTTAGAACCAGATTTATCAAGACGTCGTGCAGGAGCCAAAGGAACTACACCCAGAAAAGAAGCCGATTTACCTGAAATAATGAGTGGTGTTTTTAAGGGAAAAACAACCGGTGCTCCGGTAACAATTTTCTTTAGAAACACGAATATCCAATCGGGCGATTATGAAAATCTGGTGGCCTCTCCAAGACCTGGCCATGCTGACTTTACAGGACATAAAAAATTTGGTGGCTTTAATGATTATAGAGGGGGTGGCCACTTTTCGGCTCGATTAACTGTAGGCATTGTTGCTGCCGGAGTTTTAGCAAAAAAAATATTAAAAGACATCACTATTGAATCAAAATTAATAGAAGCTGGTGGTTCTACAAATATTGATGAAGCATTAGATAAAGCAATGGCCGATCAAAATTCCATTGGTGGAATTGTTGAATGTCGAGTAAAAGGGCTTCCTGTTGGTTTGGGTGAACCTTTTTGGGATTCCGTAGAATCTTTAATCAGCCATGCTGTTTTTGCTATTCCTGCCACAAAAGGAATTGAATTCGGTAGTGGTTTTTATTCAGCAAAAATGACTGGATTCGTGCATAACGATAGTATTATTGATGATAATGGAACCACTGAAAGCAATTATTCAGGTGGAATTAATGGGGGAATTACTAATGGAAATGAATTGGTGTTTCGAATGGCAACAAAACCAACTTCGAGCATAGCAAAAGCTCAAAAAACTATGAACTTTGAAAAAGGAATGGTTGATGAATTGGAAATTAAAGGAAGACATGATGCTTGTGTTGCATTGCGTGTTCCTCCAATTTTAGAAGCTATAACAGCTATTGTTTTAGCCGATTTAATGTTGCTTGAACAGAAATCAAACAGAATATATTTGTAAAAAAAGGGCTGAAAATCAGCCCTTTAATATTTATTTCTTTTCTTCCTTCTTTTTAAGAACCTCAATCTTGATATTTATTTTTTCCTTTTTCTTATCAAAAGAAACGGTAATGGTATCTCCTTGAACAATCTGAGCCTTTAAAATAACTTCAGCCATTTCATCTTCCAAATATTTTTGAATGGCTCTTTTTAAAGGTCTTGCCCCGTATTGCACATCATAGCCCTTAGTGGCAATAAAACCTTTTGCTGCTGGGGTTATTTTAAGTTTATATCCCATTTGTTCAACACGCTCATATAAACCCTTTAATTCAATATCAATAATTTTATGGATATCGTCAATAGTTAATTGATTAAACATTATTACATCATCTAATCTGTTCAAAAATTCAGGAGCAAAAGCATTTTTCAAAGCTTTTTGAATAACACTTTTAGCAATTTCGTTTGAAGAACTTTCTTTACTTGATGTATTAAACCCAACTCCTGCACCAAAGTCTTTTAATTGACGAGTACCAATATTTGATGTCATTATAATAATGGTATTTCTGAAATCAACTCGGCGTCCCAAACTATCCGTAAGTCTTCCTTCATCTAAAACCTGCAATAATATATGAAAAACATCTGGGTGAGCTTTTTCAATTTCGTCTAAAAGAACCACTGAGTAAGGTTTTCTTCTCACTTTTTCAGTTAATTGTCCGCCTTCTTCATAACCAACATATCCCGGAGGCGCTCCAATTAATCTCGAAACAGAGAATTTTTCCATATATTCACTCATGTCAATTCTTAATAAGTTTTCTTTGCTATCGAATAAATATTCAGCCAAAACCTTTGCTAGCTGTGTTTTTCCAACACCAGTAGGACCTAAAAAAACGAAGGAACCAATGGGTTTATTTGGATCTTTTAAACCAGCTCTGTTTCGTTGAATAGATTTAACAATTTTACCAATTGCTTCTTCTTGACCAATTACACCTTTGGTAAGTTGATCACCCATTTTTAAAAGAAGATTCCCTTCGGTTTGCGCTATTCTTTGAACAGGTACGCCTGTCATCATAGCAACCACTTCAGCCACATTCTCATCATCAACGGTTTCGCGATGTTTAATCAGATCACTTTCCCACTTATTTTTTTCATTTTCAAGACTCTCCAACAATTTCTTTTCACTATCTCTAAAATTAGCAGCCATCTCAAAATTTTGACTTTTTACGGCAGTAATTTTCTTTTCTCTAATTTCTTCAATCTCTTTTTCAAGATTCTCAATTTTTTTAGGAACCTTAATATTCGAAATATGAACTCTAGACCCTGATTCATCTAAAGCATCAATTGCTTTATCAGGTAAATGTCTGTCTGAAATATATCTTGTGGTTAATTTTACACAAGCTTCTATAGCTGCATCTGTATAAATAACATTATGATGATCTTCGTATCTTTCTTTAATATTATTTAAAATAGTTACTGTTTCCTCAGGTGAGGTTGGATCTACCATAACTTTTTGAAATCTTCTTTCCAAAGCACCGTCTTTTTCAATAAACTGGCGATACTCATCAAGTGTGGTGGCACCAATACATTGAATTTCACCTCTTGCTAAAGCCGGTTTTAACATATTTGCAGCATCTAAGGAACCTGTTGCTCCTCCAGCTCCAACTATGGTGTGAATTTCATCAATAAATAAAATAACATCATTGTTCTTTTGAAGCTCGTTTAAAATAGCTTTCATTCGCTCTTCAAATTGTCCGCGATATTTTGTGCCAGCAACAATTGAAGCTAAATCAAGTGCAATTATTCGTTTGCCAAAAAGAATTCGTGAAACTTTCTTTTTAACAATTCGAATGGCCATACCTTCAGCAATTGCAGATTTACCAACCCCTGGCTCTCCAATTAGAACCGGATTATTCTTCTTTCTTCTACTTAATATTTGAGCCAAACGCTCAATTTCTAATTCTCTACCAACTATAGGATCCAAACGATTTTCTTCAGCAGCTTTGGTTAAATCAATCCCAAAATTATCTAAAACTGGAGTATCACTATTGGTTTTAGGAGCATTAGCTTGCGGATTATTTTGATTGCTTTCTGATCGACCTCCAAAATCGTCCTCATCGTCATCATAATTATGATCAGACATGTCTTGAATTTGTTCTTTTTGTATCATAGTTTTAATAGTATCGTAATTAATATCTCTTTCGTTTAAGGTTAGAGTTATAATATTTGTTTCATCTCTAAGAATTGCGAGTAACAAATGTCCTGTATTTACTGAATTGTTGCTCATAGAGCGAGCTTCTAAATAAACCACCTTCAAAATATTTTCAGCAGTTTTAAGCAATGGAATATTTTCAATATCAGTAATTTCACTTTCTCCTTTTAGGCGAATTTTTGTTTCAATCGATTTTTTTAAATCGTATAAATCAACTCCTAAACCTATTAGTGAATCAATAGCCAAACCTTCGCCTTCGCGAAGTATCCCCAGAAAAATATGTTCAGGTCCAATATGATTATTATTTAGTCTTATAGCTTCTTCTTTACTATAGGCTAAAATGTCTTTCATTTTTTGCGAAAATTTCGAATCCATATATAATTTTATTGCTTTTTCAGTTAATTTTCAATTAATGTACCAAAATTAATTGAATATAATTATTCTAATACAATTATAAACAATATTGTGTTGATAATTTCCCAAAATACATATAAAATATATATGGTTGAACCAATGAAAATTACTACTTTTAAACGCTTGTAAAAAAAAAATAGAATGCTAATTTAAATATAATATAAATGGCTGACGGAGAGAAGATTATTAAGATTAATATTGAAGAGGAAATGAAATCGGCCTACATCGATTATTCGATGTCGGTAATTGTAGCCCGTGCGCTGCCCGATGTGCGTGATGGTTTGAAGCCAGTGCACCGTCGTGTATTGTTCGGAATGTCTGAATTAGGAATTTCTGCAACTAAACCTTATAAAAAGTCTGCAAGAATCGTAGGAGAGGTGCTTGGTAAGTACCACCCTCATGGTGACTCATCGGTATATTATGCAATGGTTCGTATGGCTCAAGAATGGTCCTTACGCTATCCATTAATTGATGGTCAAGGAAACTTTGGCTCTGTAGATGGCGATAGTCCTGCTGCCATGCGTTATACCGAGGCCAGATTAATGAAAATTGCTGAAGAAACCTTAGCTGATTTAGAAAAGGAAACCGTTGATTTACAATTAAATTTTGATGATACCCTATATGAACCAACGGTTTTACCAACTAAAATTCCAACATTACTGATAAATGGGGCTTCTGGTATTGCTGTTGGGATGGCTACAAATATGCCACCACATAATTTAACTGAAATAATTAATGCTCTTTGCGCAGTAATTGACAATTCTGACATAAGCATCGAGGAATTGTTACAATATGTCAAAGCTCCTGACTTTCCGACAGGAGGTATAATTTACGGATATCAGGGAATAAAAGATGCTTTTGAAACCGGACGTGGAAGAATTGTTTTACGAGGTAGAGCTGAAATTGAAACTACAGATTCAGGCAAATCAAAAATTGTAATAACAGAAATCCCTTACCTTGTTAATAAGGCCGAATTAATTATTAAAACTGCCGAATTAGTTAATGATAAGAAGATTGAAGGAATTAGCAATGTAAATGATGAGTCGGATAGAACAGGTATGCGTATTGTTTACGACCTTAAAAAAGATGCAATTCCACATGTGGTTCTTAACAAACTATATAAATATACGCAGTTACAAACTTCATTTAGTGTAAATAATATTGCATTGGTTGAAGGTAGACCGCAAATGCTTAACCTAAAAGATTTACTTGAAAAATTTGTTGCTCACAGACACGATGTTGTTGTGCGCAGAACCAAATTTGAACTTAGAAAAGCCGAAGAAAGAGCCCACATCTTAGAGGGTTTAATTATTGCCAGTGATAATATTGATGAGGTAATAAAAATTATTCGGGCCTCTAAATCACCCGACGAAGCAAGAGCAAATCTGATTAATAGATTTGAACTTTCCGATATTCAAGCAAGAGCAATTGTCGAAATGAGATTAAGACAGTTGACAGGTCTTGAACAGGATAAATTGCATACAGAATATGAAGAAATCAAAAAACTCATTGAGCATTTAACAGAAATTCTTGCTAATTTAGAATTAAGAATGCAAATAGTGAAAGATGAGTTGATTGAAGTTAAAGCTAAATATGGCGATGAAAGAAGAACAGAGATTGTTCCCGATGCTGGTGAATTTAATCCTGAAGATTTTTACGCCGATGAAGAAGTTGTTATTACCATTTCAAGATTGGGATATATAAAAAGAACTGCTTTAACAGAATTTAAAACTCAAAGTAGAGGAGGAGTTGGAGCCAAAGGAAGTAATACGCGTGAACAAGATTTTATTGAGCATTTATATATTGCCAATATGCATAGTACCATGCTATTTTTTACTGAATTGGGGAAATGTTTCTGGTTAAAAGTATATGAAATTCCTGAAGGCACTCGTACTTCAAAAGGCCGTGCTATTCAAAATTTATTGCAAATTAATCCCGAGGATAAGGTTAAAGCATATATCAATGTTAAAAATTTAACCGATACTGACTACATTAATAATCATTGTATATTACTTGCTACTAAAAATGGTATTGTTAAAAAAACATCATTAGAAGCCTATAGCAGACCTCGCCAAAATGGTGTAAATGCTATTACAGTTCGCGATGGGGATCATTTGTTAACTGCAAAACTTACCAATGGAAATCATGAAATAGTTATTGCAGTAAGAGGAGGAAAGGCTATTCGCTTTAACGAGAGTCAGCTTAGAACCATAGGCAGAACAGCATCTGGAGTACGTGGCATAAATCTTGCAAAGGGTGATGAAGTTATTGGAATGATTTGTATTGAAAATGAGAGTGAAGATATCTTGGTTGTTTCTGAGAATGGTTATGGTAAACGTTCAAATATTGCAGATTACCGTATTACCAAACGCGGAGGAAAAGGTGTTAAAACTTTAAATATTACAGAAAAAACCGGAAAATTAATAGCTCTTAAAGGTGTAATTGATACCGACGACTTGATGATTATTACTAAAAATGGATTAACCATTCGTTTAGCAGTTGAAAAATTAAGAGTAATGGGAAGAGCAACTCAAGGCGTGAGATTAATTAATTTAAAAAACAACGATCAAATTGCCGCAGTAGAATTTGTAGCATCAGATGGAAAAGAAGATGAAGATTTATCTGAAAATGATGAAGAATCTACAGAAAATGAAAATGAAGATTAAATAATTGAATGAATTGCGAAATTAAATTATATTTGAAGCAAAAAATTAAGAACTAAAAATGATTATGATGAAAAAACTTGCATTTATTTTTGCTTGGATAATGATTGTCACAGTTGTATCAGCACAGAACTCAAAAGTTCAAAGTGCATTAAACTATTCCAAACCACAATACAATCAATTAGACAAAGCTCAAGAAGCTATCGAATTAGCTATTAAACATGAAAAAACTCAGGATAAGGCCAAAACTTGGAAAGTTAGAGGTCAAGTTTATCAAGCAATAGCTAATTCGAAAGATGAAAATTTTCAAAAATTAAGCGATAATCCTTTAAAAGTTGCATTTGAATCCTATAAAAAAGCACTTGAATTAGATGAAAAAGGTCAATTAAAAAATGAAATTAGTATTCAATTAAAATTCATTGGGGTACTAATGATTAATAAAGGAATTGACTATTTTAATACAAAAGAATTTCTTAAAGCTTTTGATGTGTTTGAAAGTTCACTTGCTATTGATGAAATAGTTGACCCAGGCAAAATTGATACAGCAATAATTTTTAATGCAGGAGTAGCTGCCGATCAAGGAAAAGATTTCGATAATGCCATTAAATATTATAAGAAAACTGCTGAATTAGGCTATGAAGGAGCAAAAGTGTATGGCTATATTGCAAATATAGAGAAAGATAAAGGCGATACTGTAGCCTATGTTACTGCATTAAAGGATGGTATTTCTGCATATCCAGCTGATAATACCATATTAAGGGTAGAGTTAATTAATTATTATCTTAATAAAGGAATGTCTGATTTAGCTTTAGAATATTTAGCAAAAGCAATTGAAAAAGACCCTACTAACCACACATTCTATTTTGCTCAGGGTGCTTTGTATGATGAGTTGAAGGATTTTGAAAATGCGAAAGCTTCGTACGAAAAAGCTGTGGAGATTAATCCAGAATATTTTGATGCCTATTATAACCTTGGAGTTTTATATTTTAATAAAGGGGCTGACATGCTTAAGGAAGCTAATAATATACCACCAAATGAGCAAAAAAAATATGATGCTGCAGTTAAAGAATCTTTCAAGGAATTAGAAAAAGCATTGCCTGCTTTAGAAAAAGCTCATGCACTTGATCCTACTGATAAACCGATTTTATTAACCTTAAAAGAAATTTATTTTAAACTTAGAAATGATAAGGAAGAATATATGACTAAGTATAAAGAATTTAATGAAAAGATTAAAAATCTACCAGAAGAAAAATAAAGATATTATTAAAAGCCTAATTTGCGTTGGGCTTTTTTTACAATTATGCTATTTTACATAATATATATTATCAGTTTTATGTAATTGGAATTACTGTCTGTCAAATCCAAAACAAGTTGCAAATACTCATAACTTAATGCGAATATTAAAAAGATATTGCGACCATTTGGTATTGGCCAATTTGAATTACCTATTTATATAATCACTCAGAAATAGAATTGTTAAATAATTATTTAGAAATATTAAATTTAAAAACTCATATCATGGAAATATTGGTCAAATAGTATGCTTTCAATAAATTATCTGATTTGAGAAATTTCTAAAAATCTCTGAGAATTAAATATTCTTGTATAATGTGTAATAAATTTCAAAATATTAAATTCTCAGGCTTTAAATTTTATCTGTTATCAATTTAACATAAGTATAATTAAGATAACAATTCAATTAAATACCGTTTAGCATCTAATTCAAAAAGAATTGTTTCTTTTGAAAAACTTGAACCAAGCATTTTATTAACCTTTAAGTAGAGTTGTCTAGCATTAGCAGTACGACAAAAATATTTAAGATATCCTTAAAATCAACATAATTTATTGGATCATTCGTTATCATTATCAGGTAATTGGGGCAAAACTTTAGGTTTTTTTGGGGTAAATAAATATTTTTCAGAATTCATACCTCCTGATATTTTCTCTATCTCTTGTTGGTGGTCAACCATAAATTGACTAATTCACTTACTTTCATTTCATGAACTCCTACGCTGCCATTATTGGCTATTACCCGTTTTTGGGCTCTGGCTAAATTTACCGGATGCAGAATTTGTCTTATTAAATTCATACTTTTTTTTGTTTCATTCCTTGATCGCCCTCCTGTAACCAGTGACGCTAGCCACCACATCAGGGTAATGGTGGTTTTCATCATTGGGCTTTACAAGTGGGGCTACGGAAGCCATTCCGGGTACACACAAAAGCTATAAAAGATACTAAAATGGTGCGATTGCAAAACTAGTTCGTACTTGAAAGCCCGCAAATTAATTGACTATGAGTAAACTGAATCGAATAAAATTATTAAACCCGTACATTTTTTTTTATCGTTCGTTAACGGAAAGCAAAAAGAAAAAAAACCAGCACGTGTAAAATAGTGAATAATTGCACGCCTCGTGTTAAATCATTATCTTTGTATAAAGGAATTTAGAAAAATACGGAGATATGAATACAAAACTAACATTGACTATAGAGCAAGCTTTGATTGAGAAAGCTAAAGAATACGCTAAAGGGAAAGGGCGAAGCTTATCTGACATAGTAGAAAATTATTTCAAAGCCATAGTAAAGGAAGATGAAACTGTAAAGTCTGAGTCAACGCCAATTGCCGATTCATTACGAGGTTCATTTAAAGCTCCAAAAGATTTTGATTATAAAAAAGAATTGACCAAAGCTCTAACGGAAAAATATTTGTAAAATGGATAGAGTTTTAATTGATTCAGACGTAATATTGGATTTATTTTTTGATAGAAAACCATTTGTAGAATATTCTTCATTAATTCTTTCACTTTGTGAATCAGGAAAAATAAAAGGATTCTTAACACCATTGATTTATAGTAACGTTTATTATTTATTACGACAGACTGCAAAACATGATAAAGTAATAGAAAAGTTAAAACAGTTATTAAAAATAACAGATGTTCTTCAAATGGATAGAATGGTTGTGGAAAATGCGTTAAACTCTGGATTTAAAGACTTTGAAGACAGTTTGCAAAATTCATCTGCAGTCAATAATGGAAATATTGATTTAATTCTTACTCGAAATCTGAAAGATTATAAAAATAGTGAATTGGGAGTTTTTTGCCCTGAAACCTATATCAAATCAAGAAATGCCAGGCGTTAACCCATGCTAACCATAATTGCTATAAAGTGGGAACTTAAAAGGCACTAATTTAAAATAATATGCTTATCCCTATGTCAACCTAAATTAAAAAATTAGAAAAGGTGATTTAAAAAAGTCGATTAATACATTCAGACAATTAATTGCCTGTAAGGCATATTTATTTCAGCTTGCACCCTTTTCTTTGTAGGTTCTATTTCTTGGGGCGATGCCCCAAGCTAAACTATACAAGACTTTCAGCCTTAGTTTTTTTTATAAAAACCTATTTAGGTATTTATAAGGATAACCATATTATGTTATTATGCTACGCTTAATATTTTCTGGTAATCGGGCTAATATTTCATAATTCATTGAATTATTCATTTCGGCAAACGACGAAAATGTAATTTCATTTTCCCCTTGTTTCCCTATTAATATTACAGGATCACCTATTTTTATCTTTTGAATATGTGTAACGTCGCAAATAATCATATTCATATTAACGCTACCAATTACCGGGGCTTTTTGATCCTTAATCAGAAGATGTCCTGTATTGCTTAACGAACGACTGTATCCATTACAATAACCTACCGGAATAATAGCAATTTGCATTTTATGCTGTGCCTGATAGCTCATTCCGTATCCTATAAATTCACCTGAAGGAATAATCTTAGTTATTATTATTTCTGAAGTCCACCGTAAAGCTCTTTTAATAGGATCGGATTTATCTTTTCGCCTGTGAATATATTGAATAAAAGTTTCGCGGGTTGGCCAATAGCCATAAATTAATATCCCAATTCGAACCATGTCTAAGCGCATTTCAGGATAATTTATTGTTGCTGCTGAACTTGCTACATGTTTTAACTCACCGGTAATATTATTATTTTCTAATAATTTTAAACGCTTTTTATATACTGCAAACTGCTTACGTATGCGCATATGATTTGCAATACTTTCAGCTCCAGCCAAATGAGTTGTAATACCTTTTATTTCAAGACATTCTATATTTTCAAGAATTATGGGTATGGCTCTTCTAAGTTGCGATATGCTTAATCCGGTTCTATTCATACCTGTTTCTAAATCGATATGAATCTGAGCTTTTTTATTTACGTTTTTTGATGATTCAATAGCTAATTTTAAATCTTCTAAAGATGAAATGTAAAATTCAACTTTATTTTTAACCACCCAGTCATAATCATTCTTGCTAATATAGCCCATGATCATTATATCTGAATCTTTGATTCTTTCATAATAAGCTACTTTTGCTTCGGCCGATGAATATACCGAGAAATGGGTTACACCTAAATTTTCAAGTATGGGAATAACGGTGTGTGTGCCATGCCCATAGGCATTTCCTTTAATTACTACAGATAATTTTGTGTTTGAACCAATTAATGATGTAATAAACGAAAAGTTGTTTTCTAATGCCGATATTTTAATTTCAATTTTTGAAGTACTACCCATTTTATTAAATATTAAATAATAATGCAGGATTTGGGCAAAGGGCTAAATACTTATTTAGTTCCTTTTTACTACAAACACCTGGAAAATCGCCAAAATTATTTTCCATTTCTGAAATTATTTGGAAATGTAAATGTGGTGGCCAATTCCCATTCTCATAATGAGTTCCAATTTGTGCAAATGGATTTCCCATGGGTATAATATCACCAATTTGAATTTGTTTTAATGAATCAGTAGCTAAATGTCCGTATAATGTATAGAATCGAATACCTTCAAGTTTGTGTTCTAAAATAATAGTTGGTCCATAATCTCCAAAATTGTTATTTATTTTAAAACTGTGTACAATTCCATTCAACGGTGCATGAACTATCGTGTTTTCATCGCACCAAACATCAATTCCTAAGTGTATTGATCTTACATTTTCACCTAAACCAAAATGTGTACTTTTCTTATAAATTATTCGGTCTTCGGCATATCCACCAATAGCAATTTTAGTTTGAGTTTCTATTAATTTTTTATGAATGTAATTAGCTAAGTTCTCTGTATCAAGTATGGTGTAAGTATCTAATTCTTTATTGTTTGCACTTAAATCTAAAGAGTGTATTTCATTATGCGAAACATTCAATTTCATTATCGAGGTAAAATGATCTTGGTTTCTTCTAAGAACTTTTTCTAATTCATTCATTACTTTAAAAATTCTTTTTCAATAAACTTTGAATTTAACAATCGGGCTACTGATATATAATTTGGATCCATACAAATTTTATCACCAATTTTATACTTCTTTTTACCCTTTTCGTCTATATTATCACCAATATCTACTACGGTCATATCAGAAGTTATTCCAACAAATTTAATGGTTTCATCATCTAAAGTCAACCCTTCCTGATCAACATCGAGTAAGCCAAAATCAAGAATTGCTTTATAGGTTGTTTTTCCTATATCAGAATCATTATAATCAGCTGAATGGCCTATACTTGCATCGTTTATAACGCCATCAGGAACAATGCCTTTTTCTTCAAGTTCAATAATTTGAGCATAAAAATTAAAGGTATCGGTATATAAATCTAAAAATTGTGCATTATCTAAAGGACTCACTCCAAAGAAGGCAGCTTCTCCAATTCTAAAGTGATTAATATCTTTAGGAACAATATTATTTGCAATAAGTGGCAATGTAATGGAACTACCCCCTGAAATGAGTTCTAATTTGGTTCCATGTTTTGCTTCAATAAGTTCTTTATATAAATTTAATTGAAGTAGTTTATCGTACGTGGGTTCTACTCCATACATACATCCTAAATTACTACCAAGGCCTACTACTTCAATATTCGATAATTCAAACACTGTTTTGTAAAAGTCAAATAAATCTTCCCGATTCACTCCTTCTCTGAGCTCCCCTAGCTCAACCATAATTATTATTTTATGAATTTTGTTTTGCTTTTTTGCCTCTTTATCAAGTTTAACAATGGTTTTATACGAGGAGTTTAGTGAAATATCGGCATAGCGAACTATATCTTCTAAATATGCTTGCGCCGGAGGTTTAATGTATATAGTTATTAATTCAGGATTTAATTCCTTAAGCTTTTTTAAGCTCGAAAGTCTTGAATCACCTACCGAATGAATGTCTTTTACAATATCAGGAGTTAATATTTGTTCCATAAATTCTCTGTCGCCTGAGAATACTTTTGTAATAAGGCTCCATTGTATGTTATTTGCTTTTAAATAAGTGCTTAACTTTTTAATATTATTTCGTATTTCAGAAATATTTATTTGCAATTCAGCCATAATTATTAGTTTCGTTATCTACTTTTTTTTATATCTCATTTCAGCGTATTTTGATTCAAAACCCATGCGCTCATAAAGTCTTTTTGCTGGATTATCATATTCCACGTGAAGTTTAATATCACCATCGCATTGTTTATATACTTCTTCAATTATTTGTTTTCCGAAACCTTTTCCACGATGCGTTGCATCAACAGCTACATAAACTAAAATCCAGTCTGGAATATATCCACTCATACCTGTTTTATTCATGATTAAGGCACCAACTAATTTTTCTTCGTAAAATGCAGCCAGAGCAAAGCCTCCCTCCGATTTTTCATTTGAAAAAGCATAATTCAAACACTTGTTTATATCTTCTTTCGGATCGCCAAACTGATCTAAATGGGTGAATAAAAAGTCGATAAAGTCTTCTCTTGATATACTTTTAAAATCGTCGTTTTTGTTAATTCTTTGAATTTGTAACATAATTAGTTATTTTAAATTTAATTTATTTAATAATTTATTTGGTGAATAATTTTGTTGAAAATGTTAACTCCAGTTTCAATAAGTTCATCGGGAAAATTATAATTTGGGTTGTGTAATGCAGGTTGCTTCACTCCTGCTCCAAGTCCAAAAAAACCGCCTTTGTATTTCTGAGTAAAATATCCAAAATCCTCCGACCAATTAAAAGGCTGGCTAAGCTCTTCCATAATATAATTATTTTGAGCAACAGAGTTATAAATGAAGTTAATACACTCCGGATGGTTTACAGTTGCTGGAAATATTTCACAATACGAAATATCTATTTTTAGGCCTTCATTGCTTACTATTTTGCCGATTGTTTTTTCAACTATTTGGCTTAGCGTTTCCAAGTCTTCATTGTTGAAGGCTCTTAAGGTAATTCGTATTTCGGCATAACCCGGTGATGTGCCAAAGGCAATTTCACCCAACTGAATATTTACAATAGTTAATAGAATTTTATCGTTAAAAAAATGCCCAAGTTTTTCTTTTATTATTTGAATCTCTTTTATAAATGCTCCAATAGCATTTGTTGGACTTATCCCTTTTTCAGGTTCACCTGCATGCGAAGTTTTACCGAATAATTTAATTGTCATGCCTTTTGATGCGGCTGCGAATGAATTTTCTTTATAAACAATTTTATGTAATTCAATTCCAGGAATATTATGTAATCCGAATATATAATCAGGTTCAATTTTACTGAATTTGCGATCTTCAAGTATAGCCTTTGCTCCTTCTCCTGTTTCTTCAGCCGGTTGAAAAAGCAAAACAATTTTTCCTTTTTTCGGCATATTTTCTGATATTTTTTTTGCCAAACCAATAAGAATAGCACTATGTCCGTCGTGCCCACATAAATGAGCAACTCCTTTTGAAGTCGATTTGTAGTCTATAGTATTTTCTTCTTGAATGGGCAAAGCGTCCATATCAGCTCGTATCATAGTAGTTTTTCCAGGTAAATTGCTAGTAAAAACAAAGGCTAGCCCTGTATCGGCCAATTGAATAGTTTCCGATGGTGAATATTTTGAAATTAATTCTCTAATAAATTTAGATGTATTTATTTCATTACCAGATAATTCTGGCATTGAGTGTAGTTTTTGTCGATATGCAATTAAATCATTCATTTTTTCTGATTTGCAATAAAAGATACAAAAAAATAAACGAATGCTGAAGTTAATATTCCGTAAATATTTGCATCTAACATAAAAGGTAAATCAATTTTTAACATCGATAGAATTATTGTTGTACTTCCTCCAAAAAGCATAGAAAATATAGCCGCTGTGGCATTTGGTTTTTTCCCATACAATGCAGCTATTATTGGCACAAATAAACCTGAGACCATAAAAGCATATGAATAAAGCATTAATTCCAAAACATTTGTCATGTATGAGGCTAACACTAAAGCCAAAATACCAATGAGTAAGGTAACAATTTGTGATGTTTTTAATTGGGACTTTGTACCTTTTTTAAATATAAATAACTTGTTTAATATATCCGTTTGAACATTACCCGATGCTGCCATTAAGCAGCTATCGGCAGTTGAAAGTATAGCCGAAAAATATGCTGATAACATCAACCCCATTAATCCAATGGGCAATACAGTATTTAATAAAATAGGAAGTCCCATTTCAGCATCCATATTTGAGCTTGTTGTATAACCCATTTCTGCAAAAAGTCCATTTTCTAAAGCAACTCTAGACAATAAACCAAGAAAAACACCCATAAATGCCATAATCGGCCATTCAAATATACCAGCTATAAACCATGCTTTTTTAGCTTGTTTTTCACTTTTTGATGCATAAATTCGCTGATAGAGTGTCATCCCAACAAACCAAATGGGTATTATAGTAACTGCCCAATTAACTAATTGTTGCCATGTTACGTTTGTGAATGATAAAAACTCGCTACCTAAGGTTGATTTTATTACCGAAAATCCACCTACGGCAAAATATGCTATTGGAATTCCGATAAAAATTAATCCAGACATTAAAATAATCCACTGAATGGTATCTGTATAAATTACAGCTTTAAGTCCACCAATTCCGGTATAAACTACTGCAATAACACCCATAATAATAAGTGCCATTTGTAAATTTATTTCAGGAAAAGTAGCCGAAGCTAACTTTGCACCAGCTAACAGTTGTGAACTAGTAAAACCAATGTATCCAATGGCTGAAATAATACCTGCAATAAAGGCAACTTTTTTGTTGTAATAGTGTTCAAATACTTGTGGAAAAGTAAAGAATTTATGTTTTACCGATAGCTTGCTAATAATGGGAATTAAAAACACAGCACTTAACCAAGCTCCAATGAGTCCGGTGAAGAGCATCCACGAACCTGCAATTCCAATTAAAAACCCAAGTCCACCTAATCCAATTGAAAACCCTCCTCCAACATCGGTAGCTACAACAGAAAGTCCTATATGCCAACTACCAATTGAACGTCCGCCCACATAATAGTCATCAATATTTTTATTTTTGTTGAAAAAATAAACTCCTACTCCAAGCATTGTTAAAAAGTAGACTGCAAATATTAGAATATCCAGCCAATGCATTACCTTACTACTGCATTTCCATTTACCATATTAACACTTAGTTTTGATGTGTAATTTCCTCTTGTTCAAATTCTACACGTTTTTTACAATTACTCCATCCTTTTTCTCCTCGATTGCAAAAAACATTCTTGTAAACCATTAAATCGAGAACAATTGATTTGTCTGAACCTAAAAATATGGGACAATCATTTGAATATTTACATTTTGATTTAAAACTCATTTATTTTTATTTTAATATAGTTTGTACAGAAATTAAATATCAATAAAACGGATTCGAACTGCTAAAAATAGATCTAACAAACATATTATATAAATATCAATTAATAAGCTTGTTATGTAATCTAGTTTACATATTACATAGTTGAAAATCTGTTTGGATTGTAAATATTAGTTTCTATGCGAACAAAGGTACGCATTATTATAGAATCATAAAAATATCGTTTGCATAAATACAAAACAATCAGACTTAGAATAAAGACAATATATATAACATGTTTTGGTATTAATTGTAAATTTGTTAGTTAATAGTTTGGATAGAAATAATTAAAAATGACCTATGGATAGATTAATTATTGCATCGAATAGATTACCAGTGAGTATTCAAAAATCTGATGAAAAACTTACAGTAACACCTAGTGCTGGTGGTTTGGCTACAGGTTTAAAATCTTATCATAAAAATAACAATAGCATTTGGATTGGCTGGCCCGGCATAGATGCAGAATCGGAAGATGAAAAGAATGCTGTTAGCGAATTGCTATCAAAAGAACAATGTTTGCCCGTTTTTCTGGAAAAGGAATTGGTTGAAAACTTTTATGATGGATTTAGTAATGCCACTTTATGGCCTTTATTTCATTATTTTACTGAATATACCGAATTTAAAGAAAGATATTGGTTGGCCTACAATAAAGTAAATGAACTGTTTGCTCAAACTATTATTGAAAATGCACAAGAGGGTGATACGGTTTGGGTACACGATTACCAATTATTGCTTCTTCCAAATTTATTAAAAGCACAACGTCCTGACTTGAATATTGGATTCTTTTTACACATACCTTTCCCCTCGTATGAGGTTTTTAGAATTCTTCCTTGGCGCGAAGAAATATTGAAAGGATTATTAGGAGCCGATTTAATTGGGTTTCATACCTACGATTATGCCCGGCATTTTATAAGTTCAGTTAAACGTTTACTTGGCTACGATGTTGATTTCAATACCATTGCTCTAGAGAATAGACAAGTATTTATCGATGTTTTTCCGATGGGTATTGATTACGAAAAATTTGAAAGCAAAGCACTTGAAGTGCAGAGCAAACCTATTCAGGAACGATCAAAAATGCATCAGGATATTGACCGATTTTTAATGGGAATGCCCGATAGAAAACTGATTCTGTCGATCGATCGCTTAGATTATACCAAAGGTATTCCTGAACGGATAAAAGCATTCAAACATTTTTTAACAAAACACCCTGAGTATAAGGAGAAAGTTTCCTTGCTAATGCTTACGGTACCTTCAAGAGTTGATGTGGAACAATATCAAAACTTGCGTAGCGAAGTTGAAGAATTGGTGGGAAGTGTAAATGGAAAATTTGGATCGCTTAACTGGAATCCAATCATCTACTTCTACCGCTCCTTACCTTTCGAAAATTTAATAGAATTGTATAGTTCATCAGACATTGCCTTACTAACTCCCCTGCGCGATGGAATGAATTTGGTTGCTAAGGAATATTTAGCATCAAAAACAAATCATAAGGGAGTACTCATTTTAAGCGAAATGGCTGGCGCAACAAAAGAATTAGGCGAAGCAATATCAGTTAATCCTAATAATATTCAGGATGTTTCTGATGCAATTTACAAAGCTTTAACAATGTCGGTTGAAGAGCAATCGAAAGGTGTTACTACCATGCAAAAGCGAATAAAAAGATATGATGTGCATAAATGGGCATCGGAATTTACAAATGCCTTAACAAATTCGCAAAAGAAAATTGCTGAACATCAGGCGCGCAAAGTTTCAGCAAAACATTTAGAACAAATTAAAAACGACTTTATAAAAGCTAAGCAAAAAGTTCTTTTCTTAGATTATGATGGTACGCTTCAACGCTTTTATGGAAACCCTGAAGATGCCAAACCAGATAAAGAAATATATGATTTAATAGATGCATTGTCGTTGAACAAAAGTACAGAACTGGTAATTATTAGTGGAAGAGACAAAAACACACTGCATAAATGGTTCGATGGAAAACAGGTTACGCTTATTGCTGAACATGGTGCCTGGATTAAGCACGTAAATAAAGATTGGAAAGGAAGAAATAAAAATCAAGTAAAATGGAAAGACAACATTCGACCCATTCTAGAATCGTATGTGGACAGAACTCCGGGAAGTTTAATTGAAGAAAAGACATATTCCTTAGTTTGGCATTACCGTAAAGCCGATATTGAATTGGGAATTTTGCGAGCTTTAGAGCTTAAAACCGATGTATCAAACTTTTTACTGAACCAAGAACTTGAAATATTAGAAGGCAGTAAGGTAATTGAAGTTAAGGAAACTGGAATTAATAAAGGAACTGCTGCAAGCGAATATATTAAAGATACCGACTACGATTTCATTATGGCTATAGGTGACGATTGGACCGATGAATATTTATTTAGGGAATTGCCTGAAACTGCATTCACAATTAAAGTGGGTACAAATAAATCAGATGCAAAGTATTATGTAGACAACTATTTAGAAGTACGATCGTTATTGAAAAAGTTAATTAATACTAAGTAAATTTATGGATAACTTAAATTATGGCATTATTGGTAATTGCCGTAGCGCAGCATTAATATCAGAACAAGGAAGTATTGATTGGTGCTGTTTGCCTGATTTCAATTCTTCCTCGGTTTTTGCCAACATTCTTGATACTAAAATTGGCGGAAAATTTGAAATTATTGTTGATACTGACTATAAAATTAATCAAGAGTATATAAAAGACACAAACATTCTTAAGACACGATTTTCAGACGGGAATAACATTTTTGAAATTTTAGATTTTATGCCTCGATTCAAGTCTGAATCAAAAGATTATTATAATCCACCAGATGTTATTCGGTTTTTTAAGCATATTAATGGCAAGCCTACTTTTAAAATAAATTACAAACCAAAGTTAGAATTTGCCAGATTCGAAACCCTCACAAAAGAACACAGGGATTACATAAAAAGTAGCACAATTGAAGGCACTTACGATTCATTATATTTATACACCGATTTTGAAAAAGAAAAAATAATAAATAGTGAATTAATTGAGTTAAGCCAAAATGCTTTTGTTTTAATTAGTTATAATCAAAAACTTCTGGAGCAAAATATTGAAAGACAAAATCTTAAACTACAAAAAACTAAAGTTTATTGGCTGAATTGGGCTAGCGAAACCTACATAGGGAGTGATTTTAAAAATGAAATAATGCGCAGTGCACTCACTCTTAAAATGTTAAGCTACGATAAAACTGGAGCCGTATTAGCTGCCATTACTACCTCCATACCTGAAACCATTGGCGAAGTCAGAAACTGGGACTATCGCTTTTGTTGGATTCGCGATGCATCAATGGTAATAAAAGTAATGACTGAATTGGGACATGGAAGAAGTGTTCGCCGGTTTATGAATTTTATTCTTGATATAATTCCCGATAAGGATGAAAAGATTCAGATTATGTATGGAATTAATAAAGAGAAAACCTTAACTGAAGAAACTCTATCACACTTGAGTGGATACGAAAATTCAGCACCGGTAAGGGTTGGTAATGCTGCATATATTCAAAAACAAAACGATATTTACGGAATTCTGGTAGATGTAATTTATCAGCAATTTAAACGCTTTGACACTTCGCTTGAAAATAGTGAATCACTTTGGACAATTACTCGCAGTATTGTGCGAATTGTAGAAGAAAATTGGCAAAAACCAGATAAAGGAATATGGGAAATACGTACCGAAGAAAAACATTTCACCTTTTCAAAAGTACTCTGTTGGGTTGCTATTGATAGAGCTATTAAAATAGCTAAAATAATACGAATGAAAGATTATATTGCCCCTTGGGAAAATCTTGCTAAAAGCATTGAAAAAGACATTTACGATAATGCTTGGAATGAAAAAGTTGGTGCATTTACTCAATTTTACGGATCTGCTGATTTAGACGCCTCAAATTTACTAATGGAGTCCTACGGTTTTATTGATGCCTCAAATGAAAAGTATATTAAAACAGTCAAAGCAACTCAAAAAGAACTTTGCCAAGACGGCCTCATGTACAGGTATAAAAACAAAGATGATTTTGGATTGCCAAGTTCTTCATTTACCATATGTTCTTTTTGGCTAATTAACAGCTTGAATGCCATTGGCGAAAATGATGTAGCAACTCAATTATTTAAAAAAATATTGTCGTATAGCAATCATTTAGGGCTGTTTAGCGAAGATATTGATTTTAAAACCAAACGCTTGCTAGGAAACTTTCCTCAAGCATATAGTCATTTAGCACTTATTGAAACAGCAATAAATTTATCGAAAAGAAAAACGAGCAAGGATGAGAAAATTCTACAGGCAATAAAACACTAGTGTTGCTTTTTGTGAGCCTTATCATTTGTTATATTATCTTCAATGTTGTCTTCAATGGTAAGCAATGGAGAGGCATCAACATTCTGAATATTAAGTAGTTTGATTAGTATTTCCAATCCTTCTTCAATTTGAGATACTTTGCCAGGATTAAGTTTATTTAACTTTTCTATTAATTGTTCATGTAACAACGAAGGTATTTCGTTTAAAAGTTTGTCACCTGCTGATGTCAATGCAATATTTACAACACGTTTGTCGCCTGATTTTGGCAAGCGAGCCAAATGACCTTTTTTTTCTAAACGATTAATAATACCACTAATTGTACTGGAATTTAAATTGAGGAATTTCTTAATTTCTCCCTGAGTAGCTTGATAATTAGGAGATGTATGCAGAAAATTTAAACAAAGTATTTGGGGAATACTAACTCCATATTCTTTTTGAATTTTCTTTGATTCTAAATTAATAGAGCGAACTATTTTTCTAATTTTTATTAATATGTCGGTTGTTTCCATTTTTTTGAAATAAATACTTAACTAAAAAAGTTTTTTTTAGTTGTCTTTAAAATTATTATCTAATGCTCAAAATAAATAAGTATTTTTCTAATTATCAGCTTGCACAACAAATTTTAAAAATCCAAATCTGATAAATTCGAGAAGGAAACCTATCTTTTTTATGTTTTTAGACCCATTCATCAACTTGAGTTCAATAAAAAATCAATATTTTATCTTTTATTTAAAGCATTTAAATATATTTGTTTAAAAGTAATATTAAAATTAATCCTATCATACATATAATAAGTTTAAATGTTCCTTATCCTCCAAACTATGGTGGGATCATTGATATTTTCTATAAAATAAAGGCCTTACATGAAGTAGGAGCAAAAATTCATTTGCATTGTTTCGATTACGGAAGAGGAATGCAAATGGAACTAAATAAATATTGCCAATCGGTTAGCTATTACAAACGCAACAGAAATATTTATAAACAATTTAGTTCAAAACCATTTATTGTTTCAAGCCGAAGTTCAAAAAAATTGTTAACCAATTTATTAAAAGACAATTACCCTATCCTATTTGAAGGTCTTCACACAACTTTTTTTATCGACCATTCAAGTTTAGCCGATAGAATAAAAGTTGTTAGAACCCATAATGTGGAACACCTTTATTATAAACTACTACAAAAACAGGAACCTTTCTTTTTGCGCAGGTGGTTTTTCGCTGCCGAAAGTCGAAAGTTAGAAAAGTATCAATCAATTTTATCTCACGCTCAATTAATTGCAGCCATATCTCCTAATGACACAAAATATTTTATTTCTAAGTTTGATAATACATTTTGGTTACCCCCTTTTCATTCAAATAGTGAAATAAAAACGGAGGTTGGTTCCGGTAATTATGCATTGTATCATGGAAACCTTTCGGTAAGAGAAAATATTGAGGCCGTATTATTTCTAATTGATACATTTAAAGAAACACAAATTAATTTAATAGTTACGGGGAAAAATCCTAGTATTCAAATTCGCAAAAATATAGCAAAAGTTAAAAACATTAAACTTATTGCTAATCCAAGCTATCAGGAAATGATGGAATTAATTTTAAATGCTCATATTCATTTGCTCCCAACTTTTCAAGCAACAGGTATTAAACTAAAATTGATTGAATCGCTTTTTATGGGTAGACATTGTATTGTAAATTTTGAAATGCTTAGTGGAACTGGTCTTGAAAAGCTTTGTCATTTAGCAAATTCAAAAGAAGAATTTTTAAATAAAGCATTAAAACTAATGAGTTCGCCTTTTGAAAATAAAGATTTGATAATGAGAAAAGAAATATTGAGTAAAAAGTTTAGCAACAACAGAAACGCTCAAATGCTACTTAATGCAATAAAAGATTCATATTTACAGATAAAATAAGTATAGTTTCTTCGGTATTTTAGGATATCATTTGTATCTTATATCAGATATTAAAGCCAAACATGACCTTATGTGGAATCTGTTTTTAAAATACATTCGTATTAGTTTAATATTCTGCATATTAATAATACCATCCATAATTATTGGTCAAGTTTCAGAATCAAAAATTAAAGCTCTCTATATTTATCAAATAGCACAACAGATTGAATGGAAAAATCATGATCAAATAAGTAATTATAAATTCGGAATTATTTCTGAGGATACTATTTTACAATACTTCGGTAGATTTTAATATAATCATCTGATTATCAGTAAAATAAATCAAATAAAATTAGGTTAAAACC